>JAKSJT010000154.1 GCA_024402125.1 Bacteroidales bacterium | reverse complement strand
ACCATGCTGATCTATGACATGGTGGAACACTACTCGCTCAAGAAGGATATGAAGCTTCCATATATGCCGCTCAACTGTGCAGAACCTGACAGGGGACTGTTTGAGAAATATGCAGATAAGATTCTGATGCTCAAGGATTTCTATACATCAGAATTCAGTGGCGACAGACATCTTGTAAGGGCTATTACGGAATCACTTGAGGCTAACGAAGACTTCCGTACAGAAGAGATGTACGAGCATCTTGATGTCTGCCTCGACACGATTAAGAAATCCTCAGAAAAGATGAACACGCACTGGTCTGCATACTTGCTGCAGATGGCTGATTATATTGATCTTATCTGGGAGAAGGGAGACAGTCTTGTAGGAGTTGCCAGAGGCTCAGGTACCGGATTCGGATTGCTTAACGTACTCGGTATAACCCAGATCAACCCTCTCAATGAGAAGACAAAGACATACCCTTGGCGTTTCCTCAACCCAGAAAGAGCATCTGTCCTTGATATAGACAGCGACATTGAGGCAAACAAGCGAGACAAGATCATGCAGGTGTTCAAGGACACTTACGGAGAAGACCGGGTAAGCAAGGTACTTACCTATACCACCGAAGGTCCTAGGTCAGCAATCCTTACCGTTGCCAGAGGACTTGGCATAGATAACGACATTGCATCTTATATAGCTTCTCTGATTGTTGCAGACAGAGGCACTGCCCGTTCGCTGCATACGATGTATTACGGAGATGATGACAACGCTCCGGTAAGTGAATTCGTCAATGTAATGAATGAGTACCCAGAACTTTGGGAAGGGGCGCAGAAGATCGAGGGTCTGATTTCCGGTGTTGGCAGCCATGCTGGCGGCATCATATTCGTAGATGAGCCGTTTACGGAAACGACAGCACTGATGAAGACGAACAACGGTGACACGGTAACCCAGTTTGACCTTCACGAAGCCGAGAAGTGTGGACTCATCAAGATAGACATGCTTTCCACCGAAGCTGAATCAAAGATCCGGACTGAGCTTGACCTTCTGTTAAAGGATGGAAGGATAGAATGGCAGGGTTCTCTGAGAAAGACATATGAGAAGTACATCGGTGTTCGATCTCTTGAAAGGGATGACCCGGAAATGTGGAAGTTGCTCTGGGAACATAAGATAATCTCCCTGTTTCAGATGGAAAAGGACAGCGGAGTACAGGCAATTTCACTTGCACGACCAAGTAGTGTAGATGATCTCTGCACATTGAATTCAGTCATTCGACTTATGGCCCAGGAAGAGGGTGCCGAAGCACCGCTGCATAAGTTCGCAAGATTTAAGCAGGATATCTCCCAGTGGTATAAGGAGATGGAACAGGCAGGGCTTACAAAAGATGAGCAGGAACTCCTCAAGGGAATCCTTGAGACATCATATGGAATCTGTGCGGTGCAGGAGATCATCATGATCCTTGTGATGCATCCGCAGATAGGAGGATTTTCACTGGCGTGGGCAGACAGGTTAAGAAAGGCCATTGCGAAGAAGAATCCTAAAGACTTCGTTATGCTTGAGGCAGAATTCTTTAATAATGCCGAGGCAAAGAACCTGTCAAAGAGCCTGACCAGGTATGTCTGGTTCACACTGATCTACACACAGAGAGGATATGGTTTCAACTGTGTGAGCGGAAATACCGTAATTATGAGAGGTGGTGCAAATGACAGAAAGCCGCTTACCGTAAAGGAAATGTGCCTTATCAAGAATCTGCCTTATTACGCCATCCAGACCCACCATGAATCACTGAGAAACAAATACCTTACCAACGGATACGGATATTCATTGTCTTTATTTGATGATGGAAAAGTAAGAGGCAATAAGATCGTTGACATAAGGTCTGCTGGTGTGAGACAGACCTACAGAATTACCTGTGAAAGCGGTGCAATTATAACCTGTACGGAAAATCATAAGATTCCCACCAAGGACGGTATCCGTTATATGTACCAGTTAAAGGTCGGTGATTACTTATATCATGTCGGAGAATGCGACAAGTCAAGAAACAGCATGAAACTGACGGACGGAAACTGGGAAGACAACTATCCGAAGAAGGGAGAACAGGGGTTCAGGAAAAAAGCATACAGTCCTTATGCAGCCTTTAAAGAGATAAGGAATCAGCATAAAACGGACCGTGACAGTTGTGATGTATGTGGAAAGGCATATGAAGGCAAGTTTGAGCTGCACCATAGAGACGGAAACAGGACCAATAACGATCCCGCCAATCTTCAGTGGCTGTGCCGCTCATGTCATAAGAAGGCACATTACCAGATGGGGCACATCAAGAAGTATAAGAAGGGAAGGAGCTGTTACTTTGACAGGATTGTAAAGATCAAGCCTTATAAGGAGGAACTTGTATATGACATCGAGATGGCTGATCCGGCCCATAACTTCACGCTTGATAACGGACTTATCGTCTGCAACTCCGCACACACCCTGGCTTACAGCATGGTGGCATTGCAGGAGATGAACCTTGCATACAAGTACCCAATCATCTATTGGAACACGGCAAACCTGCTTGTTGACAGCGGTTCATTGGAAGGTGAGGACAAAACGACCAGATACGGAAAGATGGCAATAGCCATTGCGAACATGAGGCAGAACGGAATTAAGGTAGAGCTTCCGCTCATTAACGAGGCTGAGAGGGGATTCGTCCCTAATGTAGAAAAGAACGAAATATTCTTTTCATTCAAAGCAATCAACGGTGTCGGTGATGCGGATGTTGAGGCGATTCTTTCCAATAGGCCTTACGCCTCAATGAAAGACTTCTGTAGGAGGATGATAAAGACGAAGCAGATTTCCAATTCAGTCATGGTTGCTCTAATCAAATCCGGTGCGTTTGAACAGCTCCATAATCCAGACAGGAAAGTAACCATGGAATGGTACCTCCGCAATTATGTATTTGATCCGAATACTTCAATAACGATGGCAAATCTCAAGAGGATGCTCACCATGGGAATCATTCCTAGTGAGTACAAGATCAGCCTTCAGGTATGGGATTTCAAGTCATATGTACTGGATGAAAGGTTCCTGCACCACAACGTGGTGAATAGGCAGAAGAAGGTTCCGAAATGCGGCTACCATGACAGGATATTCAAGCTTGATGCAAGGGCCATGGTCTTTTTCAAGGAACATTTTTCTGAGGGAAGTATAGAGTCGATAGAGGGTAGCAGCTATCTCATTTCTGAGAAGAAATTCGGTAAGGAATGTGATGCCTTTATCGAACCTATGAAGACCTGGTTCAAGTCCGATGAATGTCTCAGCCTGTTCAATGATGCCGCATTTAAGGAAATTTGGAACAAACACGCAAGCGGCTCTGTAGCAGCTTGGGATATGAGCGCACTTTCCTTCTATTATAACGAACACGAACTTTGCGGAATTGACCTTTCGCCTTATGGAGTCGTCAACTATTTTGATCTGCCTGAGCAGCCGGTCGTATACGACTCATCAGTCCGTTATATCAACGGCGGCAGGAAGTTCATTCCAAAGTTTGAGATCGTAAGGATTGCGGGAACAGTCCTCAACGCAGATAACAATCACCATACTGTGGCACTTCTTACCACTGAAGGTGTTGTTAATGTGAAGTTCAATAAGGGACATTACGCCTTTTATAACAAGCAGATTTCAGCAAGGCTCGACCCTAATTCGGATAAGAAGACAGTGCTTGAGAAATCATGGTTCAAGCGTGGAACCCTACTGTTAGTCAGCGGTTACAGACAAGGTGATAACTTCCGTTCTTACCGATACAAGGATACCATCTACCAGCATACGGTATGTAGGATTAATGAGATAAAGAGCGACGGAACTTTAGATATACAGTCAGAAAGGGCTAGAAATGATGAATAAGAAGAACGTATCAAGAGGAAAGGTTAAGGTTAAGAGAGTCATATATTCTAAAAATGGTTGGGGCGTCTTGTTGTTCGAGCTGCTTGAACTGATTGAGGGCAGTTTTGAGACGGAAAAGGACGGTACATTTACCGCTACCGGAAGTATTGCGGATCCAGCCGTAGGAGAAGAATATGAGCTTAAAGCCGAACTTGTCAACAATCCGAAATACGGTCAGCAGTACAATATCATAAGCCTCATTTCCAAGCTCTACGTTGATGAAGGTGATCCTGCAAGCAAAAAGGGCTGCCTTGAGGCATTGTTTACTACCAATATCGTAAAGGAAATGTATGATGCATTGGAAGACCCATTCATGGCACTCAAGAACAGAGATTTTGAAGGCCTTGTTAAGGTTAGGGGGTGTGGAATCGTAAACGCCATTAAGTGGTCGGATAGATTTGAGAAGAAGTATGTTCTGAATCTTATGCTCCAGAAGATGTCCAATTATAGTCTGACAGAGACAATACTTAAAAAGCTTCTTGAATACTATAAGTCTCCGGACATCATCGAACAGAAGCTGAGGGACAATCCTTATGAGCTTACCGTGGTCCACGGCGTGGGATTCCATACTGCCGATGCGATTGCTATGGCAAATGGATTCGACATATATGATCCACGAAGAATATTTGCCTTTATCTCATTCAATCTGGCACAGGTAGGAGAGGAAGGACGGAGCTTCCTCTCCAATGTCGAGCTGATGGACCGTATCATTGACTATTTTGGGGAGGACATCCCGAACCTTGCGATAGCGGATGCCATGCACACGGATGAGGCAAAGCAGAAGATATGGGCATCTGAGGACAAGGAATTCATCGGTCTTAAGTATTATTACGATCTTGAAAAGTCGGTAGCGGACCAGATGTTCCGGATCATGCAGAAAGATACAAGTACCCATAATGACTTTATCGATGATGATATCAGATATATCGAGGAACAGCAGGGCTGGGACTTCACAGAGCAGCAGAAGAACGGAATTAAGACCGCTCTCAGCAGCAGCCTTACGGTAATTAACGGCTCAGCCGGAACAGGAAAGACCTCCATTATATCGGCAATCGTAAGACTCGCTAAGCGTAGTGTTGCTCTCTGTGCATTGTCCGGTAAGGCTGCTGTACGGCTCGGAGAGGCCTCTGGAATGACCGGGCAGACGATTCATAGGCTGTTAGGTTACAACCCGTCTGTGGGCTTTACACGCAACGAAGAGAACCCTCTGGACTATGAATTAGTTGTAATTGATGAGTCTTCAATGATCAGCGCATCTCTTTTCAACAGACTCCTTAAAGCGATACCTGAAGGGACCAAGGTAATCATGCTCGGTGACACTGGACAGCTTGAGGCAATAGGAAATGGCAATGTTCTACATGATGTCATTAAGTCAGGAGTGGTCCCTGTCGTTACTCTCGATAAGATCCACAGACAGGCACAGGACAGCGCGATAATTACAGAGAGTATTAATATAAGGAATGGAATCCAGATAATCTCCAAGAACGAGGTTGGTGTGCAGGTAAGAGGAAAGAACAAAGATCTGATTATTGACTGCTATTCCGATAAGAGTAACACCTATTACAAGATTCTTGAACACTATGGAGAGGAACTTAAGAGACATAACGGCGACATCAGCATGGTACAGATCATCGTTCCTATCAAATCAAAAGGAGATGCCTGCACGTGGGCAATCAACAAGGCTATCCAGAACGAATATAACCCAGATATTGGTCAGGAATCTATTGATGTATATTATCCGTCTCATGGCAAGGAAGTGCTCAGGGAAGGTGACAAGGTCATCAATGTAAGAAATACCTATGATGCTCTGAATACTCTTGGAGAGGTCACACCGCTCTTTAATGGAAACATCGGTGTAATCAAAACGATAGACCCAGTGGAAGGAATGGTGATCGTAGACTTCCAAAACATCGGTGAAATCGTGTTGAGCGGCACAATGCTTCAAAATCTTGAGCTTGCCTATGCGATTACCGTCCATAAGTTCCAGGGAGCACAGACGGATACGGTCATTTTTGGAATCGACTATAGTTCCTACGTATTCCTCACCAGAGAGATGCTTTATACCGGTATTACCAGAGCGCAGAAGAAGTGTATATTGGTAGTTCAGAACAGTGCGGTGAGAGCGGCTACTGCCACTCAGGCAGTAAGTAAGAAGATGACGCACCTCAGTAGACTGCTGGTAGAGAAAAAAGAAGGTTCTAGGAAGCTTGTGTTCTAAAAAACTTCAAAAAATCAACATAAAGGTATTGAAACGGTTTTGGAAATGATATATTATAGTGTTGCAGGGCACATATAAAATCTGCACTGCGATACTATAATATAAAAGGAGCATGGAAGGACGGATGAAAATATCAAACATGTTTAACCTCAGCCATGATGAGGACGGTAAGAAGAGAGCGGCGGAATATCAGTGCATAATGCCTGATTCTGAGATATCCTAACCGGCACATCCGGAAACTTCCCGAAAGGAAGGAAGATGAAGCTAATAAAGTGCAGGAAATGCGGTTCCGTGGTATGCACGGACAGCGAATTCCTTCAAAACCTCATGGACTATATAGATGAGGAAACGAAGGAAATGGAAAGGCAATGGGGCAAGCGGTATGAAGGTACCAAGCAGAGGATAAGCACGTATAAGAGCCTGCTGAAGTCATATATGCATTCAATGAATGTACTGACCGATTCGAGAATTCAGAATGACTTCCAACTTATAGCCTTTCTCAAGTATATACGAGAAAACAGACTAATGACAGAAGATGAGATAACAGAAGTTAGAAATAAAGCACTGACAACAGCTGATGAGCACATAAAAGCTGCCGAGCAGGAGGTCAAGCGGATATATGGTGTCGCTAAAGACCTTCGAGTTTCTCACAAGGATCCAACGGCGGAACAGGCAATTTACAACGTGGCCCACGAGGGCTTTTAATCTTACTAATAAGGCACATATAAAATATAGGAGAGAAAAATGAGATTAACCTTAAAGACACTTATTTTAGCGGCAAAGGCGGACTCGTCCTCACTGGCAAATTGGGTG
>JAKSJT010000153.1 GCA_024402125.1 Bacteroidales bacterium | reverse complement strand
GCACAACCTTGCCAAGGTTGGGGTCGCGAGTTCAAGTCTCGTTTTCCGCTCCAATAGCCTCTCAATTTGAGAGGCTTTTTTCATTTCTGGACACCATTTATCGCTCTGATAAGAAGATAATTGAGCATTTTTTCCTATATTCGTTATTCTTCGTCTTAGAAATAATATTTTTATTTAGATATGAAAAAGTGTATTATCGGATTCGCAGCAGTGACAGCGTTGCTTTTTTCTGTAAACTCATCTGCTCAGGATTCAAAGTATGTTACCAAGGCAAATTATGCCCTTGCTTAAAGATTCTCAGCAAAGAAGGTTGGTCAGATTGTTTTCTCCTCAAGAGTTATTTCAATCTGGTTTGAGAAATCAGACAAGTTCTGGTATGAGTGGCAGACATCAGATGGAACTCAGTATTATGTGGTTGATCCAGTGTCAGGACAGAAGACTGCTGTTTTTGATATGGATAAGCTTGCTATGCAGCTTTCTGAGATTGTTCGTGACCCATATGATGCAAAGCACATTCCGATTGCTAATCTAAAACTTAAAGAGGATAAATATTTTACATTCTCTATCACAAGTTCAAGGGAAGTGCCAGATACAGCGAAGAAGTCATCAGCAAAGGTTGATAAGCCTTTGAACGAGGATCCTCAGGCTCCGCAGGGAAAAACCGCATCTTCACCAAAGATGAAGAAGAAGGTTTATCACTTCAAGTATGATATCGCATCAAAGACACTTACAGATGTGACTGCAGAAGAAGAGAAGAAGGCAGATGACAAGAAGTTCCCACGTTGGGCTTCTATTTCTCCAGATGGAACAAAGGCTGTTTATTCTAGGAATGGTAACCTTTTCTGGATGGACTCTACATCTTATCATAAGGCAGCAAAGGATGAGAAGGACTCAACAATTGTTGAGCATAGATTGACTTCTGATGGAATCAAGGACTTCAGCTTTGGAAGTATTGGAACAGATACAACAAGGAGAAGCTCTGCTTCTGTTATTTGGTCTCCAGACTCAAAGCATTTTGCTACAATCAAGACAGACCAAAGAGAGATTAAGGATTTCTGGGTAATCAATTCCCTTAGCAATCCTCGTCCTACTCTTGAGACTTACAAGTATCAGATGCCAGGAGAGCCTGGCGCAACAGATCATCTTTATTTATTTGATCTGGAGTCTGGTGAGCAGAAGTACATAAAGAGTCAGGCATTTAAGGATCAGGACCTTTCCTTCCAGCGTAAGAAGACAACAGCCGCTGATTCATATAAGGACTACACTCCTAGAATATGGATGGGTGATGACAACGGTTTTTATGTCGAGAGAGTAAGTAGAGACCTTAAGAGGAGAGATATCTGCTGGGTAGATGTAGCTTCTGATTCGACAAAGACAATCATTTCTGAGCGATTGAATACCTACACAGAAAGCCGAGACCTTGTTCCTATCAAGGGCGGAAAGCAGCTTCTCTGGTGGTCAGAGCGTAATGGTTGGGCTAATCTTTATCTCTTCAACTCTGACGGAACCCTTGTCAAGAATATTACCGAAGGACCATTCCATGTTGAGGATATCCTTGGTGTAAATGAGGCTTCCGGATATGTCCTATTCAGTGCTTGTGGAGTTGATAAGGATGAGAACCCTTATCAGATGCACAATTATAAGGTCAGCCTTAATGGTGGCACTCCAGTTCAGCTTGATATGAAGGACATGGATGTTCTTGCTACAGCAAGTGATGATGCTAAGTTTATAGTAGCTAACTATTCACGAGTTGACTATAGACCAGCAGTTGCTCTTTATAATGTTCTTACAGGTAAGAAGGTTATGGAACTTGAAGATGCTGACTTCTCTCTTTTGATGGCGGCTGGATATAAGTTCCCAGAAAGATTCAAGGTAAAGGCGGCAGACGGAATCACAGACCTCTATGGCGCAATGTATAAACCATTTGATTTTGATTCAACAAAGGTATATCCAATCTGCGACTATGTATATCCTGGTCCACAGGTTGAGGCTAATAACATTTCATGGAGCAAGGGATTCACAAGAGTAGACCGTTTGGCTCAGCTTGGATTCATTGTCGTAACCGTTGGTAACCGTGGCGGTCACCCTAACCGCTCTAAGTGGTATCATAACTATGGTTATGGTAATCTCCGTGATTATGGTCTTGAAGATCAGAAGTACGCAGTTCAGCAGCTTGCTGCAAGATATCCATTCATTGATATCGACAGAGTAGGTATTCATGGCCATTCTGGCGGAGGATTTATGTCAACAGCAGCTATTCTGACATATCCTGATTTCTTCAAGGTGGCAGTTTCTTGCTCTGGTAACCATGATAATAGCGTTTACAACAGATGGTGGAGTGAGCAGCATCATGGTGTGCTTGAGAAGATTGATCAGGGCGATACTACATTTGTATACCATATTGAAACAAACCAGCAGCTTGCAAAGAACCTTAAGGGACACCTGATGCTCTGGACAGGTGATATTGACAACAATGTTCATCCTGCAGGAACAATTAGAGTGATGGATGCTCTTATCAGAGCAAACAAGAGATTTGATTTCATGATGCTCCCAGGTCAGAGACATAGCTATGGTGATATGAACGAGTATTTCTTCTGGGGTATGGCTGATTATTATTCTCAGTGGCTCATGGGAGACAGTTCACACTTAGGTGAGATAGATATAAAAGAATTAAATAATGACTAAAACTGTTAGATTCTCTATTGCTGCTGCTCTAGTCTTGACAGCACTTCTCTTGTCGTCTTGTAAATCCAAGACAGGGTCGGGCAGTGGTGCTTTGAAAACTGATGAGATTGAAGATGCATCAGTTGTAAAGCTTGCAGCAGATAGAGATGATGTTTACAATTTGTCCTACAAGGTTGAATATCCTGTTTCTGGAGTATCTGATGGGGTTCTTCAGAAGATGACTGATTCAATTGTTGAGGGCGTCTTTGGCACCAGCTATGCTGGAATGTCTGTTTCTGATGCTGCTAATGCATATCAGAAAGACAGATCTGGAGAGTTCCTGGCAGAGAACAAGGAACTTCTTGAAGACGCTCTAAGTGTTGAGGGTCTAGATGATATTGTCAATCTTAGCTGGGATGAAACAATCCAGGGATACTTCTTGCCTTCTTATAAAGGCATAGCTTCATATATAATATATAATTATGTATATGAGGGAGGTGCTCACGGAACTACTACTGAGATTCCGATCAACATTAACATGGAAACAGGTGCCATCGTCGAGGAATCTGATTTCTTTGTTCCGGGGTATGAGTCTGTCCTTGGTGGTATGATTTCATCACATTTGCGTGATGCAGTGTCAAGTGATGAGGACTATGAATCACTTTTTATGAAGGATGTGGAACCTAATGGAAATTTCTCAATTTCTACTTCTGGCGTGACTTATATCTATCAGCCATATGAGATCGGTCCATATTCTTTGGATGTAATAGAAGTCCTTATTCCATGGGATGAAATAGCCCCTTGGGTCAAGTAAACATCAACAGTATCAACACACTAGGTTGTAGAAAAAGTGACCTTAACCTGTTGAAAACTTTGTTAATTATTTATTTTATTCGTATATTTGCAGCCCCCAAATTGGGGACTATAAACATAAATTAAAGATTTACAATCATTTATGCCAACAATTCAACAATTAGTTCGTAAAGGACGCGAGGTTCTCGAAGTAAAGAGCAAATCTCGTGCGTTGGATGCTTGCCCTCAGAAGAGAGGCGTATGTCTTCGTGTTTACACAACAACACCTAAGAAACCTAACTCAGCGATGCGTAAGGTTGCCCGCGTACGTCTTACTAACTCTAAAGAGGTCAACGCATACATCCCAGGAGAGGGTCACAACCTTCAGGAGCACTCAATCGTACTCGTACGTGGTGGTCGTGTAAAGGACCTTCCTGGTGTACGTTACCACATCCTTAGAGGAGCTTTGGATACAGCTGGTGTAGAAGGACGTACTCAGTCACGTTCACTCTACGGAGCTAAGAGACCAAAGAAGTCTAAGAAGTAATTTTTTTATTTAATTTTTCACCTATTTCAATTTTTACTCACAATGAGAAAATCGAAGCCTAAAAAGAGGATTCTACTTCCTGATCCAAAATTCCACGATATCGAGGTAACTCGTTTCGTGAACAATCTTATGCTGGATGGAAAGAAGAGTATCGCGTATTCAATTTTTTACGATGCCATTGACAAGGTAGGCGAGAAGATGAAGGATTCTGACAAGGCTCCTCTAGATATTTGGAGGAAGGCCCTCGAGAACGTAACACCTCAGATCGAGGTTAAGTCACGTCGTATCGGTGGTGCTAACTTCCAGGTGCCTACAGAGTTGCGCCCAGAAAGAAAAGTTTCTCTCTCGATGAAGAACTTGATACTCTATGCCCGCAAGCGTTCTGGCCACTCTATGGCAGAAAAACTTTGTGCTGAGATCGTTGCAGCATTCAACAACGAAGGTGGTGCATACAAGAGAAAGGAGGATATGCACAAGATGGCAGAGGCTAACAAGGCATTTGCACACTTCCGTTTCTAATACTGTACGAGAATGGCTGCTAAAAGAGATCTCAAATACACAAGAAATATCGGTATCATGGCTCACATTGATGCCGGTAAGACAACCACATCTGAGCGTATCCTTTTCTACACAGGTAAGATCCACAAGATCGGAGAGGTACACGAGGGTGGTGCTACTATGGACTGGATGGTTCAGGAGCAGGAAAGAGGTATTACAATTACTTCTGCTGCTACAACAGCTTTCTGGCCATATCAGGGAAACACTTATCAGATCAACCTTATCGATACTCCAGGTCACGTTGACTTCACAGTAGAGGTAGAGCGTTCACTTCGTGTACTCGATGGTACTATTGCTACATTCTGTGCAGTAGGTCGTGTACAGCCACAGTCTGAGACTGTATGGCGTCAGGCTGATAAGTATGGCGTTCCTAAGATTTGCTACGTTAATAAGATGGACCGCGTTGGTGCTGACTTCTTCGCAGTAGTTGAGGAGATTAAGACAAAGCTCGGCGCAACAGCAGTTCCTATCTGTATTCCTATCGGTTCAGAAGAGAAGTTCAAGGGACTCATCGACCTCATCGCCATGAAGGCATACTACTATGAGAGCGTTGAGACACAGAACAACTATGAGGTTCGTGACATTCCTGAGGAACTTATGGCTGAAGCACAGGCATGGAGAGATAAGCTTGTTGAGACTGCTGCAGAGCAGGACGACGCTCTCATGGACAAGTTCTTTGAGGATCCTGAGTCACTTTCAGAGGAGGAGATTATCGCTGCTCTTCGTAAGGGAACAATCAACATGAACATTATCCCTGCTTGCTGTGGTTCATCATTCAAGGATAAGGGTGTTCAGTTCCTTCTTGACGCTGTTATGCGTTACCTCCCATCACCACTTGATAAGGGTAGCGTAACAGGTGTTAACTCAAAGACAGGAGACGAGGAAACACGTGCACCTAAGAATACTGAGCCATTTGCAGCTCTCGTGTTCAAGATTGCAACAGACCCATTCGTTGGTCGTCTTGCATTCCTTAGAGCTTACTCTGGACACCTTGATGCTGGTTCATATGTTTACAACACACGTTCAGGTAAGAAGGAGCGCGTAGCTCGTCTTTACCAGATGCACTCTAATCATCAGAACCCTATCGAGTTCGTTGAGGCTGGTGATATCTGTGCTGCTGTTGGTTTCAAGGATCTTCGTACTGGTGATACAATCTGTGCTGAGGATGCTCCAATCACTCTCGAGTCTATGGAGTTCCCAGATCCAGTTATCGGTATCGCAGTTGAGCCTAAGACTTCAGCTGACGTAGATAAGCTCGGTCTTGCACTTGCTAAGCTTGCTGAGGAGGACCCTACATTCACAGTTAAGTCTGATCATGAGACAGGCCAGACCGTTATTAGCGGTATGGGTGAGCTCCACCTTGATATTATCGTTGACCGTCTCCGTCGTGAGTTCGGTGTTGAGATCAACCAGGGTGCACCACAGGTTAACTACAAGGAGTCTATCACAGGTACAGTACAGCACCGTGAGCTCTTCAAGAAGCAGTCTGGTGGTCGTGGTAAGTTCGCTGACATTGTATTCGAAATTGGTCCTGCTGACGAAGGTAAGTCAGGTCTTCAGTTCGAGAATATTGTTAAGGGTGGTAACATTCCTAAGGAGTTCATTCCTTGTGTTCAGAAGGGATTCGAGTCAGCAATGGCTAACGGATGTCTCGCAGGATATGAGGTTCAGTCTCTTAAGGTAACCCTTATCGATGGTTCATATCACCCAGTTGACTCTGACCAGCTTTCATTCGAAATGGCAGGTCGTCTTGGATTCCGTCACGCTTGCCCTAAGGCTAAGCCAGTTCTTCTCGAGCCTATCATGAATCTCGAAGTTGTTACTCCAGAGGAGTACATGGGAGATATCGTGGGTGACCTTAACCGCCGCCGTGGACAGATCAATGCAATGGATTCAACTCCTAACGGAGCTAGAATTATTAGAGCATTCGTTCCGCTTTCAGAGCAGTTCGGTTATGTAACAATTCTTCGTACACTTTCTTCAGGTCGTGCAACAAGCACAATGTCATTCGATCATTATGCTGAAGTTCCTGCAAACCTTGCTAAGGATGTAATCGAGAAGAGTGGTTACAAGGCATCTGATGATGAATAGTGAATTTGTTAACAGTAAAAAAGAATTTGATATATGAGTCAGAAAATCAGAATCAAACTCAAGTCATTCGATCATATGCTAGTTGACAAGTCAGCTGCAAAGATCGTTGATACAGTGAAGGCAACTGGTGCTAAGGTAAATGGCCCAATTCCTCTTCCTACAAACAAGAAGATCTTCACTGTGAACCGCTCAACCTTCGTTAACAAGAAGAGCCGTGAGCAGTTCGAACTCGATTCTTACTGCAGGCTTCTCGATATCGATGAGTCAAACGCTAAGACCGTTGATGC
>JAKSJT010000152.1 GCA_024402125.1 Bacteroidales bacterium | reverse complement strand
CCTATGCCACAACCGCCGGTGCGGACACAGTACGCCAGGACGGGTTCTCCTCCTGAAAGAGAAGCTGTTGCTCTTTCGAGGGACAGATAGTCAAGACCCACATCAAGGAGGAATCCGATTCTCTCGTTAAGCTCCTTTATTATGTCGTATCCGATGCGATTCTCTCTTTCATTGAGCTTTGATGGAAGCTCCTTTATCCACTCATGGAGAACAGATACTTCCATTGCTGATACCTGATCGATAGTCTTGCCATCGATCTTGAAGCACTTGGTCTGCTGATTGAGCCTGGTTCCGCCACAGACAGGACAAACGATCTTGTCGTCAATGTCTTCGACGATACCAGGAAAGGACACCATCTCGGAGAGATTGCCTTCACCTACTCTGATCAGGTCATCTGATCCGAATACTATATGACTTATCGCCTCGTCTGGAATAGCGTCAATCGGATCAAAAAGTGAGAAGCCATATTTTCTTGCAATGGCTCTAATAATATCGAATTTCTTTGTCTCTCTTACTTTTCCAAGAGGAATGATACCTCCGTCGGCAATTGATACCGATCTGTCAGGTATGATTGTATCTAGGTTTACATCCACGATCATTCCAAGACCCTTGCAGTGTGGGCAGTATCCCTCTGGGGAGTTGAATGAGAATGAGTGTGGCTGAGGTTCCTGAAGGGAAAGGCCGCTTTCCGGGTCAACGAGGTGCTTTGACAGGTGCTGGAGTTTCTGCGACTCCATGTCGAGCATGGCAATTGATCCCTTGCCCAGGTTCAGGGCAGTCATGACAGATGCGCGGATTCTCTTCTCGTCACCTTCTCCTGGCTTCAGCTTGTCCACAACGAGCTCAACAAAGTGAGGCTTGTATCTGTCAAGCTGAGTGATTGTTCCAAGGTCCTCAATGACTCCGTCAATACGGATTTGAGTGTAACCTCTTTTACGGTACTGCTCGAACAGTTCCTTATAGTGACCTTTTCTACCTCTTACAAGGGGAGACAGAAGAAGACACTTCCGTCCCTTGTACTCTTCCATTATCATGTCGACGATCTGGTCGTCGGTGTAACGGACAAGTTCCTTGCCGGTGACAGGGGAGTAAGCCCTTGATGCCTTGGCATAAAGGAGTCTCAAAAAGTCAGAGATCTCGGTAATTGTTCCAACTGTTGATCTTGGATTGTTACCGGTTGTCTTCTGTTCAATGGCAATAATAGGGCTAAGACCTGAAACGCTCTCGACCTCGGGCTTCTCCAGAATGCCCATGAAGTGCTTTGCGTATGTGGATAGGGTATCCATATAGCGTCTCTGACCCTCGGCATATATTGTGTCGAAGGCAAGAGAAGATTTACCGCTACCGCTAAGACCAGTAACAACGACGAACTTGTTT
Source organism: Bacteroidales bacterium (assembly GCA_024402125.1). Classification (GTDB taxonomy): domain Bacteria; phylum Bacteroidota; class Bacteroidia; order Bacteroidales; family UBA932; genus Cryptobacteroides. Next base: position 5,636 of record JAKSJT010000152.1, on the reverse strand, counting down.
CTAGGGATAGAAACAGTGATGTTCTTCAGGTTGTGCGCCTTGGCCCCTTGTATGTCAATATATTCGTCTTTCACTCTATTCCAGTCCGTTTAGCTCAATTCCGTCAGCGTCCCAGTCAATACCTTCCTGCTCTGGTTCATTAAATGGCTGAAGGAACGGATTGTTTGTTCTTTCCTGAGAGATTGATGAGTGTCTGCCATGACCGGCAACTACATCAACGTCTCCGTCAATACCCATGACCTTGTCCATGATGCCGGTAATGAGCTCATCATAGTCTCCGCCAGGACCATCTGTTCTTCCGATGCTTCCGGCAAAGAGTGTGTCTCCTGTGAAGATGACCTTGTTGGCTTCATCATAGTAGCAGACTCCTCCTGGGGTATGACCAGGTGTTGTTATTACTTTGAATGAGTTCTCTCCATAAGACACAATATCCCCATCGGCGACATTGATGGTTGTAAAGTCAACATCGGGGACCTTTATTCCAAAAGCACTGGCAAGGGCTTCATCCCTGTCAAGGATGAACTTGTCAGCTTCATTCATGTACACAGGAATCGAGTACTTCCTGATACAGTCATTGACAGCGTAGATATGGTCAAAGTGACCATGAGTCAGCAGAATCTTTTCAGGAATGATTCCGTTATTTTCGATGTATGAAAATAATCTTTCTCTCTCATTCTCGTCGTAACAGCAGGGGTCAATGATGACACCTTTGCCTTCGGAATCCCATACTACAAAACAGTTGGTGGAGAAAGGATTAAATATAAAGTTCTTAATGTTGATCATCTTGCCTCGAGTATTATTCTACAAATGTAGCAAAACAAGATAACAATTCCTTGCGGATTAACGTGAGCATTCCAATAGATATCAACGTCTTTACAATGTTGTGCTGCTCCTATTTCTTAATAGCATCTTATTGTCTATATTTGTGTAATTATGGGATGATGTGCTTTTGCTGGAATATCCCATTTGTTGAGTAATAGAAATTAGTCATGCATATAGGCATTGCTGGAAATATAGGTACAGGAAAAACAACCCTCACAAAGATGCTTTGTGAGCATTATGGTTGGACTCCCCGATATGAATCTGTGACTCACAATCCATATCTGGAGGACTACTATGGGGATATCCCTAGATGGTCATTCGCTCTGGAGACATACTTTCTCAAGCAGAGATTCAAGGATGTTCTTGAAATAGCGAACAGCAGCGAAGTGATAGTCCAGGACAGAACAATATTCGAGGGAGTCTACATCTTCACAACGAACAACATGGAGATGGGTAATCTGTCTGAAAGGGACTTCGGGACATATATGGATCTGTTTAACCTTATGATGTCTCTTGTGAAAGCTCCGGATCTGATGATATATTTAAGATCATCACTTCCTAGACTGGTTGCACAGATCCAGAAGAGAGGAAGAGACTACGAGCAGGGAATGAGCCTTGATTACCTCAAGCGCCTCAATGACAAGTATGATGACTTTATATATAATAAGTATAAAGGGAAAGTCCTTACCATCGAAACCGAAGGCATGGACTTCCAGCATGTTCCAGAGGACTTTGCAAAGATCACAAATATGATCGATGCGGAACTCTTCGGTATTTTCTCTGACAATAATAAATTACTATAATATGCATATCGCAATCGCAGGTAACATTGGTAGCGGAAAGACTACTCTTACCAAAATGCTCGCAAAGCATTACGGATGGACTCCTAAGTTTGAGTCAGTAGACTTTAACCCATATCTTTCAGACTTCTATGAGGATATGGAGAGATGGTCGTTCAACCTTCAAATCTACTTCCTTAACAAGCGTTTCAAGGATGTTGTAGATATCTCCAAGGAAGAAGAGGTTATCATTCAGGATAGAACTATATATGAGGATGCCCGCATCTTCGCTCCAAACCTTCACGGTATGGGACTCATGTCAACTAGAGACTTTGAGAACTATTCAGACCTTTTTGATCTTATGATGTCGCTGGTGAAGGCTCCGGATCTGATGATCTATCTCCGTTCATCTATCCCTAACCTTGTTGCGCAGATCCAGAAGAGAGGACGTGAATACGAGAAGACAATCCGTATTGACTACCTTACAGGTCTTAATGAGAGATACGAGAACTGGATCAAGGATTACAAGGGACGTCTTCTGATCATTGATGTAGACAACATCAAGTTCGAGAATAGACCAGAAGACTTCCAGTTCATAACAGATAAGATTGATGCTGAGCTCTTCGGTCTTTTTCCGTCAGAGCAGTAATAGATATTAACCACAATTAACACTCATAGTATTATGGCTGAGAGATTGACTATTATCGACTTTGTCGATAAGTACACCGCCCAGTATGCGGACCATGTTTTCCTTAGAGAAAAGATAAATGACCAATGGACAGAAACATCATTCGCGACCACTAGAAAAGTAGGACTGGAACTTGCTGCCGGTCTTATGTCACTCGGAGTGGAGAAGGGTGAAAAAATTTCACTTATCGCAGAGGGATGTAACTGGTGGATTCTTGCTGAGCTGGGTATCCTTTACTCTGGTGCGGTCAATGTCCCTCTCTCTACCAAGCTAGAGGAAAGCAATGACCTTATCTTCAGAATTGTTCATTCTGAGTCAAAGTATGTCTTTGCAACTCCTCAGCAGGCTTCCAAAATCAGAAGAATCCTTCCTGTTTGTCCGGATGTTAAGAAACTCATCATCATGGCTACACCTGATAAGTGCAAGGAGGATGAGATGTCAATCACTGAACTTCAGGAGATGGGTAAGGCTTATCTTAAGGAGCATGAGGCTGATGTGATAGCTAGATCAAAGAGCGTTCAGCCTGATGACTATGCAACTATCAGCTACACATCAGGAACAACTGCAGACCCTAAGGGCGTTCTTCTTACCCACAGAAACTATACTGCCAATGTAGAGCAGGCTCATTCCGTCATTAAGATTGATGAGAACGATGTAATGCTCATCCTTCTCCCTCTTGACCACTGTTTCGCTCACGTTGCTGGATTCTACACAATGATGTCATATGGTGGAAGTATTGCAACAGTCCCTGTTGGAAAGAATCCTCTTGCTACACTTAAGAATGTTCCTTCTGCAATCAAGGAGACTCGACCTGCCGCTATGCTAAGTGTTCCTGCTCTTGCAAGAAACTTCAAGAAGAATATCGAGACAGCGATAAAGAAGAAGGGCCCAACAGTAGAGAAGCTCTATAACTTTGCCCTTAAGAACGCTATCGCATATAATAAGGAATACTACAACATGGGTGGCGCTCAGTTCTGGAGAAAACCTCTTATGGCCGTATTCGATAAACTCATCTTCAAGGCTGTAAGAGAGAACTTCGGTGGTAGAATGAAGTTCTTCGTTGGAGGTGGAGCTCTACTTGATATCGAACTTCAGAGATTCTTCTGCGCAGTAGGTATGCCAATGTTCCAGGGCTATGGCTTGTCTGAGGCTACACCTATTATCTGCTCGAATGCTCCAGGTCATGCTCGTTTCGGATCTTCAGGCCGTACAGTAAAACCAATGGACATCAAGATCTGTGACGACGAAGGTAAGGAAGTTCCTTACGGAGAGAAGGGTGAAATCGTTATCCGTGGTGAGAATGTCATGGCAGGTTACTGGAAGAATCCAGAATCAACAGCCAAGACAGTTATTGACGGATGGCTTCATACAGGTGATATGGGTTATATCTGTCCTGAGGATCATGACTTCCTTTATGTAACAGGACGATTCAAGTCACTCCTTATCTCTGCTGACGGTGAGAAGTACTCTCCAGAAGGATTTGAGGACTCTCTTGTTGATGGATCAAAGTATATCGCACAGTGTATTATCCACAATAACCAGAACCCATACACAATGGCTATCATTGTTCCTGAGAAGGATGCTCTTAAGGAGTATGTACAGGCTAAGGGTCTCGATCCGGAATCTATCGATGGAAAGAAAGCTATGCTTGATAAGATTCAGGAGGAGGTCAATGCTTATAAGACAGGTGGAGCAAAGGGTGGTATGTTCCCTGACAGATGGCTTCCAGCAGCCCTTGCGGTTGTCCCTGAGGCATTCTCTGAGAGAAACGGTCTTGTCAACTCAACAATGAAGGTTGTACGTGGTAAGGTTGAGAAGTACTTCGAGGATCGTCTTGAGTATGCCTACACAGCAGAAGGTAAGAACCTTTATAACGAAAAGAACATCGCTTCAGTATAGTACTGCTGAAAGTTTAGTTTTGATATTGAGTCCTGGCAGATTTTCTGCCGGGACTTTTTCTTATAGCAGTAATACAAAAAACGGAGCTGGCACAAAACCAACTCCGTTCGTATTTAGGAATTCAATTGAATTACCAAGCAAGAGCAGAAGCACCAAGGATAGCTGCGTCAGACTCCTTAAGAGAAGAGTAAACGAGCTTAATCTTACCTCTCCACAAAGGAAGAACGTTAGCGTTCATTGCATTTGTGATAGGCTCTGTGAGGAACTCCTTAGAGCGAGCAAGACCTCCGAAGAGAACGATTGCCTCTGGAGCTGAGAACTCGATGAAGTCAGCGAGCTTCTCACCAAGTACTCTACCTGTGTACTCGAAAATCTTAAGAGCGATCTTGTCACCTTCCTTAGCAGCATCGTAAACATCCTTTGAAGAGATGTTCTCAAGGCTTCTAAGTGTTGAAGGCTCATCAGAAAGCTGGAGCCACTCACGTGCTGTTCTAGATACACCAGTTGCAGAAGCGTAAGTTTCTAGACAGCCAGTTTTACCACAGTTACAGCTACGGCCATTGTTGCGAACTGCACAAGTGTGACCAAGCTCACCAGCGAAACCGTCGTGTCCGTAAACAACGTCACCGTTGATAACGATACCTGAACCAACACCAGTACCAAGTGTGATCATGATGAAGTTCTTCATACCTCTAGCTGCACCGTATGTCATCTCACCAACAGCTGCTGCATTAGCGTCGTTTGTAAGAGTAACAGGAAGGCCGCCCATAGCATCAGAAAGAAGCTTAGCGAAAGGAATTGACTTTGTGCCACCCCATGTGAGGTTAACAGCGTTCTCAATTGTTCCTGTATAGTAGTTAGCGTTAGGAGCACCAACACCAATACCACGAATCAGACCTTCAGCCTTAGCCTCAGCGATGATTCTGTTAAGACCCTCAGCTACGAGTGCGATATAAGGTTCAACCTCATTGTATGTATCAGAGCGTACAACTGTCTGAGCGATAACTGTACCGCGAGCGTCTACAATTCCACATTTGGTGGTCTGTCCACCTACGTCGATTCCGATTACGAGATCCTGTGCCATATTAATTATGTTATTAAATGAATTTATTACTTGTTTGACTTAACTCTTGAACCAATCCAAGCGTAGAAGCACATGTATGCTAGACCAAGGAGTGGAACGATGTAACCTGTCATGTAAGATGTGTGGTCAACGATGAAGTTCTGGATAAGAGGAAGGATACCACCACCAACTACCATCATCATGAAGATACCTGATGCAAGTGTTGTAGCCTTTCCAAGACCCTCAACTGAAAGGTTGAAGATTGAACCCCACATAACTGATGTACAAAGACCGCAAAGTACGAAAAGAAGTGCTGCGAGTGGAACTGTAGCCATTGCGAATGAGCTACCAGTAAATACAGGCATAGCAACCTTTACGCTAGCTG
>JAKSJT010000151.1 GCA_024402125.1 Bacteroidales bacterium | reverse complement strand
GTGGTATCGATAAGAAGGAAGTTAAGCGTGGTATGGTAATCACTCACCCAGGTGTGATTACTCCACATCAGGGCTTCAAGGCTTCTATCTACGTTCTTAAGAAGGAAGAAGGTGGTCGTCACACTCCATTCAAGAACCACTACCGCCCACAGTTCTACCTCCGTACTATGGACTGTACAGGTGAGATCTCTCTTCCAGAAGGAATCGAGATGGTAATGCCAGGTGATAACGTTGAGATCAAGGTTGAGCTCATCTACCCAGTAGCTATCAATGTAGGTCTCCGTTTCGCTATCCGCGAAGGTGGTCGTACAGTAGGTTCTGGTCAGATCACTGAGATCCTCGACTAATACAAGAGATATATTAGTTTATATAAGGTGTCAGGAGGCAGTTTTGCAGCCTGACACCTAATTACGGGAATAGCTCAGTTGGCAGAGCACTGGTCTCCAAAACCAGGTGTCGGGAGTTCGAGCCTCTCTTCCCGTGCTAAAAATGTAAGAATATGAACAGTTTAATAACATATTGCAAAGAATCCTACGATGAACTTGTTCACAAGGTGACTTGGCCTACATACAAAGAGTTATCAGCACAAGCAGTACTTGTTTTATCAGCTTCCACTATTATTGCTTTGTTGGTATGGTTAGTAGACGAAGCTTTCGAGTGGCTTATGCAGTGGGTTTATTCACTTTTTAACTAATAGTGAGAAACTATGGCAGAAATGGAATTTAAAACTGATGAGAAGACAGGTTTCAAGATTTTGCCTAAAAAGGTAAAAGAGGCTCCTGTATTGAGATGGTATGTTCTCAAGGCTATCAGTGGTAAAGAGTCTTCAGTTAAGGAGTATATTGAACTTGACATGAAGAACCACGGATACGAGGACAAAGTAGCTCAGGTTCTCATTCCTCAAGAGAATGTAATTAAGGTTGATGCGAAGAACCGTCGCATTCCGCAGAAGAGAAATCTTCTCCCTGGATATGTTCTTGTAGAGGCAGCTCTCGATGGCGAAATTACCCACATGCTCCGCAACACTCCAAACGTTCTTGGTTTCCTCGGTGGTACTGAAAAGCCACAGCCTATCAGACAGGCAGAGGTTAACAGAATGATTGGTCTTAGAACAGAGACTGAAGAGGCAGTTGCTGAACAGATTGTCAATGTGGATTTCCTTGTTGGAGAAAATGTGAAAGTTAATGACGGACCATTCTCTGGCTTTGATGGAATCATTGAAGAGGTAAATGCCGAAAAGCAAAAACTCAAAGTATCGGTCAAGATTTTCGGAAGGGTTTCCCCTCTCGAATTAAGCTTTGCGCAAGTTACTAAGGAACTTTCTTGATTTTGTTACACAAGTAGGTTTCTTTTATCGTCTAATCAATAAATATTAAGATTAAAAATGGCTAAAGAAGTTGCTGGATTAATCAAATTACAGATTAAGGGTGGCGCTGCAAATCCATCACCTCCAGTAGGACCTGCACTTGGTTCTAAGGGAATCAATATTATGGATTTCTGTAAAGCATTCAACGCCAGAACTCAGGATAAGGCAGGAAAGATTCTTCCTGTTGTTATCACTTACTATGCAGATAAGTCATACGATTTCGTTGTAAAGACTCCACCTGCAGCTGTGCAGCTTATGGAGGTTGCTAAGGTAAAGAAGGGCTCTGCTGAACCAAACCGTAAAAAGGTTGCTGAGGTTACTTGGGATCAGATTCGTTCTATCGCAGAAGATAAGATGCCAGACCTTAATTGCTTTACAATTGAGTCTGCAATGACAATGATTGCAGGTACTGCAAGAAGTATGGGTATCACAGTTAAAGGAGAATTCCCTGGAAAATAATTAAAAATTCAATCAAATGAGTAAACTTACAAAAAATCAGAAAGCAGTTGCTGACAAGGTTGAAACAGGGAAGGAATATTCACTCGCTGAAGCTTCACAGCTTGTAAAGGATATTACTTTTACTAAGTTTGATGCTTCTCTCGACATCGACATCCGTCTTGGTGTTGACCCAAGAAAGGCAAATCAGATGGTTCGTGGCGTTGTGTCTCTCCCTAATGGTACTGGTAAGGAGGTTCGTGTTCTCGCTCTTGTTCCATCAGACCAGGCTGCTGCTGCTACAGAGGCTGGAGCAGACTATGTAGGTCTTGAGGAATATATCGATAAGATTAAGGGCGGTTGGACAGATATCGACGTAATCATCACTATGCCATCTTGCATGGGTAAGCTTGGTGCTCTCGGTCGTGTTCTCGGTCCTCGTGGCCTCATGCCAAACCCTAAGAGCGGAACTGTAACAATGGACGTTGCTAAGGCTGTCCGTGAAGTAAAGCAGGGTAAGATTGACTTCAAGGTTGATAAGTCAGGTATTGTTCATGCATCTATCGGTAAGGTTTCTTTCCCTGCTGAGAAGATTGCTCAGAATGCACAGGAGTTTATCAACACTATTATCAAGTTGAAGCCTGCTACAGCTAAGGGTACATACATTAAGAGCATTTATCTTTCAAGTACAATGAGTAAGGGTGTTAAGATTGACCCTAAGACTGTTGAATAATAAAATCAAAGGATCAAATCATGAAGAAAGAAGATAAAGCCTTACTTATTGATAGCCTTTATGAGACTATCAACAACTACGCACATTTCTATGTAGTTGATGTTACTGCTCTCAATGCACAGACTACAAGTGATCTCCGTCGTGAGTGTTTCAAGAACGATATCAAGCTTCAGGTTGTTAAGAACACACTTTTCATTAAGGCTCTTGATAAGGTTGGAAACTCAGACTTTGAGGCTTTCAAGCCTACATTGAAGGAGAATACAGCTATCATGTTCTGCAACACAGCTAACAAGCCAGCTCGTCTTATCAAGGACTTTTCAAAGTCTCACGCTGGAATGCCTGTTCTCAAGTCAGCTTATGCTGAGGGAATGACTTATATTGGTGCAGACACTCTCAATTCACTCTGTGCTCTCAAGAGCAAGAACGAACTTATTGCAGATGTTATTGCTGCTCTCGAATCTCCAATTATGAATGTGCTTAGCGCACTTGAGAATCGTGAAGAGTCAGCAGCTGCTGCAGAGTAATAATTTTAATAAAATAACCATTAAATACATTTAAGAAAATGGCTGATATTAAAGCTATGGCTGCTGAGCTCGTTGCGCTCACAGTACAGGAAGTAATTGATCTTAAGAATGAGCTTAAGGAGACCTATGGTATTGAGCCTGCAGCAGCTGCTGTTGTTGTAGCAGCTGGCGGTGAGGCAGGTGCGGCTGCTGCAGAAGAGAAGACTTCAGTCGACGTAGTTCTCATGAGCGCAGGTGCTGCTAAGCTCGCTGTTGTTAAGGCTGCTAAGGAAGCTCTTGGTCTTGGTCTTAAGGAGGCTAAGGATCTTGTTGACGGTGCTCCTTGCAATGTTAAGGAAGGCGTTGATAAGGCAACTGCTGAGGCTGTTAAGGCTGCACTCGAGGCTGCTGGTGCTGAGGTAGAGGTTAAGTAATTTATTACCTTAGATAAGTTTGGTTAAGAATCTCCAGGTTGGGGGTTCTTAACCTTTTTGTGTCTTTTCGGGATTCTTTTATTTTTTATTGCGTATTACTGACAATTTGAGACGGATTAGTAGGATAACTTATGTAGTATATCATGTTGTCAGACTTTATTTTGATGATTATTCTTTTTCCAATGTGTTTAGTTGATTGATAACAGGATATTTTACATCATCATTTTAATCTTTGTCTTACTTTTGTTTCATGTGTTTTGACAGCACTTTATGATATGAAACTCTGGTTTGTGTCATTCTGATTAAAAATATATAGAATCTCATATAAGAAAATAACTTGACTTGCCAGGTCACTGGCTATAAATACAAAATATTATAAGATGTCTCAAATCATCAACAACCGAGTAAACTTTGCGACTGTAAAGAACCCAATGCCATATCCAGACTTTTTGGATGTTCAACTTAAGTCGTTTAGAGATTTCCTTCAGTTGGATACTCCACCTGAGAAGCGAAAAAACGATGGTCTTTACAAGGTGTTTGCGGAGAACTTCCCAATTGCCGACACTCGCAACAATTTCGTTCTTGAGTTTTTGGATTATTATATTGATGCACCACGTTATTCTATCGAGGAGTGTCTCGAGCGTGGTCTCACATATAGTGTTCCTTTGAAAGCTAAGCTCAAGCTTTACTGCTCAGACCCTGATCACGAGGATTTTGACACAGTAATTCAGGATGTATTCTTGGGTCCAATCCCTTACATGACAGACAACGGAACCTTTGTCATCAACGGTGCAGAGCGTGTAGTTGTATCACAGTTGCACAGATCACCAGGTGTGTTCTTCGGATCAAGCGTTCATGCAAATGGTACTCCTCTTTTCTCTGCTCGTATTATTCCTTTCAAGGGTTCATGGATTGAATTTGCTACCGACATCAACAATGTCATGTATGCATATATCGACCGTAAGAAGAAGCTTCCTGTAACTACTCTTCTCCGTGCTATCGGCTTCGAGACTGATAAGGATATTCTTGATATCTTCAATCTTTCTGAAGAGGTTAAGGTTACTGAGGCTAACTTGAACAAGGTTAAAGGCCGTAAACTTGCTGCTCGTGTGCTCCACTCATGGAATGAGGACTTTGTAGATGAAGATACTGGTGAGGTTGTTTCTATTGAGCGTAACGATATCGTTGTTGAGCGTGAGACTGAAATCACTGATGATATAGTTGAGAGAATACTTGCTTCAGAAGTTGAGACTGTTCTTGTTCAGAGAGAAGATGCTAATACTGCAGATTTCTCTATTATCTTCAACACACTTCAGAAGGACCCTTCAAACTCTGAAAAGGAAGCTATCACTCAGATTTACCGTCAGCTGCGCAATGCTGAACCTGCTGATGATGCTTCTGCTCGTGAGGTTATCAACGGACTCTTCTTCTCAGACAAGCGTTATGACCTTGGTGATGTTGGTCGTTACCGTATCAACAAGAAGCTTAACCTTTCTATTGACCCAGAGATTTGTGTTCTCACAAAAGAAGATATTATTGAGATTATCAAGTATCTTGTTGAACTCGCAAATTCAAAGGCAGTAGTTGATGATATTGACCACCTCTCAAATCGTCGTGTTCGTACTGTAGGTGAGCAGCTCTCAAATCAGTTTGCAAGCGGTCTTAACCGTATGAGCCGTACGATTCGTGAGCGTATGAATGTTCGTGACAACGAAGTGTTCTCTCCAACAGACTTGATTAATGCTAAGACAATATCAAGCGTTATCAACTCTTTCTTCGGAACTAACCCATTGTCACAGTTCATGGACCAGACAAATCCACTTGCTGAGGTTACTCACAAGCGTCGTCTTTCTGCCCTTGGTCCTGGTGGTCTTTCACGTGAACGTGCAGGTTTCGAGGTTCGAGATGTACACTATACTCACTACGGTCGTCTCTGCCCTATCGAGTCTCCTGAAGGTCCAAACATCGGTCTTATATCATCACTTTGTGTATATGCAAAGATTAACGACCTCGGTTTCATTGAGACTCCTTACCGTATAGTTAATCACGAGGCAGACAACAACCAGGTTGACCTCGACCTTGATAAGATTGTATATCTCTCAGCTGAAGAAGAGGAGAACAAGATTATCGGTCAGGGTAATGCCCCTCTTACTGACGATGGTCACTTCATCCGCAAGGTGGTTAAGTGTCGTCAGGATGCTGATTATCCAGTAGTACCACCATCAGAGGTTGACTACATGGATGTGGCACCACAGCAGATTGCATCTATTGCAGCAGCCCTCATTCCATTCCTTGAGCACGACGATGCTCACCGTGCACTCATGGGATCGAACATGATGCGCCAGGCAGTTCCACTCATTCGTACTGAGGCTCCTATCGTTGGTACAGGAATCGAGAAGCAGGTTTGTGAAGATTCACGTACAATGATTGTTGCAGAAGGTGATGGTGTCGTAGAATATGTTGATGCTACAACAATCCGCATCATGTACGACCGTACAGAGGACGAGGAATTCGTAAGCTTCGAACCAGCTCTTAAGGAATATAAGATTCCAAAGTTCCGCCGTACAAACCAGAACATGACTATCGACCTCCGTCCTATCTGTGATCGCGGTCAGCGTGTCAAGAAGGGCGATATCCTTACTGAAGGTTATGCAACTGAAGCAGGTGAGCTTGCGCTCGGACGCAACCTCCTCGTTGCTTACATGCCTTGGAAGGGTTACAACTATGAGGATGCTATCGTTCTCAACGAGCGAGTTGTTCGTGAAGACCTTCTCACATCAGTTCATGTTGACGAATACTCTCTTGAAGTTCGTGAGACAAAGCGTGGTGTTGAGGAACTCACTTCTGATATCCCTAATGTATCGGAAGAAGCAACAAAGGATCTTGATGAGAATGGTATCGTGCGCGTAGGTGCTCGTATTGAGCCAGGCGATATCCTTATCGGTAAGATTACTCCTAAGGGTGAGTCTGACCCATCTCCAGAAGAGAAACTCCTCCGTGCTATATTCGGTGATAAGGCTGGTGATGTCAAGGATGCATCGCTCAAGGCCACTCCATCTCTCGCAGGTGTAGTTATCGACAAGAAACTCTTCTCTAAGGTTATCAAGACACGTGCTTCGAAGGCAGCTGACAAGCTTATCCTTCCAAAGTACGATCAGGAATTCGACGATAAGGTATGCGACCTCAAGGCTATTCTCCTTGACAAGCTCCTTACTCTTACAGATGGCAAATTGTCATGTGGTGTTAAGGATTTCATGGGTTCTGACATCATACCTAAGGGTGCGAAATTCATTGCAGGAGCTCTTGACAATATCGACTACACAGCTGTACAGCTCTCTGGATGGACTGATGACGAGCACACTAACGATCTCATTCGCGACCTCGTAATCAACTACCTCAAGCAGTACAAGATTCTTGACGCAGAGCTCAAGCGTAAGAAGTATGCTCTTCAGATTGGTGATGAACTTCCATCAGGAATCATCCAGATGGCTAAGGTTTACATTGCAAAGAAGCGTAAGATTGGTGTCGGTGATAAGATGGCCGGTCGTCACGGTAACAAGGGTATCGTCTCTAAGG
>JAKSJT010000150.1 GCA_024402125.1 Bacteroidales bacterium | reverse complement strand
TATCTGAATAATCGTACTTGATACCGAGCTTGTCGTATACCTTCATCATACCATGGCAGTTAGGATATGCACCATCTTCCTCACCACCAACTGTGAACTTGAGATACTTAAGAGTCTTCTTAAGAGTTGGAGCAGCAGCTGCAAGAGCCTTCTCGCCGTCCTCGTACATCTGAGGATTGTTTACGAACCAACCTGAGCTCATGACATTAACATAGGCGAAGAAACCTGGATGTGCCTGGATTGTCTCAGTAACCGCAAGTCGACCCTGTGAAAGACCAGCAAGTGCTGTATAAGCAGAACCAAGCTTAACTCTATAGTTCTTCTCGATATATGGCTTAAGATCGTTAGCGAAGTCCTTAACGAAAGACTGAACATCAATGCTACCGTCTGGCATAACAACTACCATTGGAACCATCTTACCCTCAGCGAGGAGGTTGTCAAGGATATCACCTGCACAGCCGATTCCAGGCCATGAAGCATCGTTGTCTCCACCACCATGGATAAGATAGAATACAGGAAGCTTGTCCTTTGAAGCGTTGTATGCAGCAGGAGTCCATACATGAGCTCTTCTAGTTGTTCCAGTTGTTGAAGACTTGTAGAAGATCTGTGCCATTGCTCCGTGAGGGACATCCTTCTGAGCCCAGAACATATCCTGATCCATGTCAAGCTTTACAACTGGACGCTGCTCACCAAGTCTTGAGAACTTTGGATCGAATACCTGAATACCATCTACGATGAAAGAGTATCTGTAAGCACCTGCCTTGATGCCTGGAACTTCCATTGTCCATACACCATTTCTTTCGGTTGTCTTTACAGGACCCATCACTGCATCACCAGTAACACTGACTGTACGAGCCTTAGGTGCGTAGATACTGAAAAGAGTATTTCCGTTAGGAAGAACCCTTACACTCTTAAGTGTGTCATTTGGAGTAGGTGTTCTGCGGAACGCCTGAGCTGATGCTACGCCCTGAAGCATTGTCAGAGCAAGAGCGATAAATAGTAATTTCTTCATATTGTGTTGTGTAATGTGTTATCAATTATAAACTATTAAGAGCTCTGGAGAGTCTTTTTGTCTCATCCGGAACAATAACCTTTTCGTAGGTACCATCCGGTTTTACCCAGATAAGACGTCTGGCTACAACCTTAAGACCGAGCTTCTCCAGTGGTATCTGATACAGACCCAGCTGAAGTGTGTAATGGCTTAGATTCTCCTCTATGAGGTCATCAAATGGCGAGAACATATAATTGTTCCAATTGCGGCTTGCTTCACTTCTAAGGCTACCGTTTGTCTTGTAGTCGAAGATTATGAAACCGTTCTTTGATGGATCCACCTCATTGACATAGTAGAACAGAAGATCGAATGTTCCTGCATAGGGAAATCCTTCCTTGTTAAAGACTCTAGTTTCAGCAAGCACCGGCACATAGCATTCTGGAAGATCGTTCCAGAACTTCTCTATAGCTTCCTCATGAGCATTCTTAGGAACAGGCTTTTCATCTGTCTGACCGCTGAGATAGTAGAAAAGGGACTCTCCGAAGGCATGACACTCTGTTCCGAAGTCACAAGCTTTCTTTGATGTCTCTTCCCACTGCGCCTTAATCTCCTCTCTTGTCATACCATAGTACTTGTACTCCGGACCTGACCTCTGAGCCTTACGAAGAACATTGTTCAGCATGGCCTCCTCATCCGTCGATGACCATTTCTTCACGACATTGGATACACACTCCAGCTCCACCCCATCAAGGAAATACTTGTGGGTTGATTCAACGAATTCAAGTTTATCGGAGTATTCCTTCTGAATCAGTTCTCTTGCAGACTGAATATCAGGGTGGTCGAAGTATTTGGTCCAGCGCCTTGGTTGACTCATTTTTTCTTTATTTTGCTTCATACAAAATTGGTAAAAAATTCTTTAATTCCCTTTCTATACGGAGCAAAACAATGAATTATTACCTGCAGACAACAGGAAGACTAGGATTTCCTGATGCGGAAATGGATCTTACAGCGTAGAAGTAGTTGTCCTTACTGTATGCGATTGTGTCCTTCTGTGCTTCAATTGTAGTTGCAGCTGGGCATTTTTTTACAACTGACCACACAGGAGTATCTGTTTCTCTCATCAGGATTTCATACTCAACCGTTGAGTCAGGATTGCCATCCTTGTTAAGGACAGGTGCCCATGAAAGAGCTGTAACATTGCTAAGGGCACTTGCGTTTGCAATTCGGGCACTCTGAGGCTTTGCAGGAGCTGAAGCAAGACTTAGCACAGCAGCAAGGTTAACTTTTGTATTTTTTGTCAGGTATTCAAAGTCTACATCTTCGATAATGTCACCATACGAAATACCATTTTCAACTCTTACGACCTGATGGGTCTTTTCGTAGTTCTCACAATACTCGCATACTCTCACAGCTGTAAACCCTTCTGCCATGAATGACGAGTGGTCACCACTACGGCGATAACGGTCGTTTCTGTACATAAGCTTCACCTCATGTCCTGGAACATACTTCTCGCCCATTTCCTTGACGTATCTTGCAAGCTGACGGTTGTCGCTATCTTCTCCAGACTTGCTTTCAGAGAACACTCTTACAACATTGTCAACCACATAGCCAGTTTCACTTGCTAAAGAGTTACCGATCATATCGTTGTTAAGAACTGCAATAAGAGGCCATCCCTCTTCCTTTGCAACAGATGCTGCATACTGTGATCCTCCAAGATTCTGCTCCTCGCATGAAACGAACAGACACTTCACTGTCTGCTTAAGTGGAATCTTTGAGACAAGTCTTACAGTCTCGAGAAGACAAGCAAGACCACTTCCATCATCATCTGCACCAGGAGCGTATGTAGTTGAATCCGCCAAATCCGCAACTCTTGTATCAATATGTGCCATCAGGAGGATTTCAGAGGAGCCCTCTGTTCCCGGAATGGTCACAAGGACTTCAGGAACATTTACAAATCTGTCCATTCTACTCTGAGGTCCACCATTTACATATCTAAGTTCTCTGACTGAAATATCATTTCTACCGGCTTCCTTTGCCCATCTTCTAGCATTGGACTCAATGTAGCTGACTGCAGCACCGATACCCTCGGTGGCACTTGTCTGAATGCTCATAGAATGTCTTGTCTTAAAAGCAACAAGGTCTTCAACGTATGAGTAGAGACTATCCTTACTTACGCTGGCAATCACATTAGCAATAACCGGATCAAGGTCTGCCTTTATTGATATTTCTTTTGAAGCATTGCAAGACGATAACAATGACACTGATAAAGCAAGCACAGCCGCAGCCTTCTGAATGGGATGATTAAACATGGCGTTAATAAATTGAAACATAAAGTGATACTAACTAACTTAGGCACTCAAAAGTAACAAATAATTGTCAAAGAGCAATAAACATATTCGTTCCATTCGAAATTAACCCTTTCATCAGAGAAAAAAACCTCCATCACTATTCGTACAAAAAGCAAACGGATAAAAAAACCATGGTGGATTTTCTAACATTCAATTCAGGATACACATACAAGGATTACATGTCAATGTCAGATATTGACATCAAAAAGATCTTCTACAAGATTTGCTATAGGGAACGTTATATTGAAAAGGGAGGGCAGAATCTCAGTAGCGGCTTTCCCATTTCAGAAATCTGTGATCATATAGTATGTGATGTTTGGGAAGAAATTGCTCGTCTAAGAGGAGATGATATCCACAACAATGTATCAACAGACATGGTGGTCTCTGCTCTTGTTGACTCTGGAGTCCACAAGGATAAAATCCACTATACCAACGGCTCATTCTTTATCCCTATGGACAATGTCTCATGGGTCTGTAACAGGCTTGTGAAGGACTTCTGGATTCAGCCAGGCAAAGAGCATAATAATGTCCATTTTTTCTTAACAATGAATGGAGAGGACTTCAACTCCATTGTCAAATTGATCATTTGGTTTGATACAGTTGTGATGCCTCTATTTAAGAAGTTTCTTTTAGGATATGAAAGGGCTTGCAGAAATTTCGCACTTAAAATTAAGAAAGAGGAACTCACCAAAAAATTAACCGAGGAGTCTTTGAGAATAATCTGCGAGGATAGCCTCACTCCTCATGGTATCAGCTACATGATAAGCTACATAAAAGGACGTATCGGGTTCAATTTCAACAAGTACAGTTACGGTAAGTTTGTAATGACATTAGAAGAAGCGGAGCATCTATTTAAGGATCCATTGTATATGCTCAGCAAGATGTCTAGCATTACTTCCAGCAACCGTTATGCGATGTTTACGACCCACAAGGAGTTCTGGAAATGGACCATCATTCCTGACAAGGAGTCAAACGGAATGAGAAGGCTAAGGCAACTCGCCAAGGATTTCCTGGCCCCACATCAAATTTCTGTGGCAGTATCGTTCAGAGACGGAAAAGCCATCATTAACGCCATGCATGTTTTACAGGCAAGCAAATATGACCTGTCATTGGAGAAAGCCATGGACCTTGTCAGCGATGCCGACAAAGTCTTCAACCTGATGAAGCAGAATTTTGATCCATGTAATTTCCTTAATCTTGATAAGAGTTCAGTCCTTTTCTAATATTTAGTCTCAATGCATTCTCTATCATTCATACTACAAGATCTTCTTTTTACATCAGAAGACAATATAAGAGAAACCGTACGAAACCTCTGCAAACAGATCTTCTTTGAGACCTGTGTCTCATCAGACTCTTCTCTACAGCTTTTGATTGACGGAACTATTGAGAGTGCCTGGAAATACTATATGGACAAAATAGCAAGCACCAGCTGCTTCTATGGTCCCAAAAAAGAGATACTGACTCTTCCTATCCTTGAACCGTTCATTTCTAGGGATTTTGAATATGGGGATTATCTTAATTTTCCTCACATATCCTTCATGATCGAAGAATACAGAATTCTTCACATCGCTCCTCTATCAAAGGAAGATAATAAGATGGAATCCAGAACATTTCCACCTCTGACTCCAGAAGAAATAGGAGAATTTCTAATTTGGTTTGACGAAGTTGCTGGATATATCGAAGAGGAGGTGAGATCACTATATATGCAAAGAAAACAAGAGAACATGGTAAAAGAAATCATAACTGAATCCGTTGCTCCCTACACCGAATCTCTCAGCAATAACTACAATATCGTATCCTATGTATCCTATTTGAGTGATGAAGATAGAGAACGAATCAAAAGACTACTGGAGCAGAAAGAAAATAGTGTTCGCTGTTCTTTCGCTACATTCAGCGAGTACAAGGCCTGTATAAGTAGAAGAAAAGCTAGGACCCTGATGTCAGATCCAGCTAAGCTTATTGCTCTTATGCAGCCTGTGGACAAGAAGCCTTCGTATCTTTCTCACTTCTCTTCTATCAGGCAAAGAAATTACTACCCCGAAGTAGAAGACTCGTTTCTTAGAGAAATGAGAGAGCTGGCTTTCTTTGAGCTAAAGGGGCTTGGTATAGCTGTAAGCATGACTCTTCTAAAAAATGGAGTAAAGATTCATGCGATACAGTACAAGACCAGCAAAAGACACTGCTACCATATAAGTGAGGTTTTCGATGTGTTATCCAACCAGCAGGCTATAGCGGATTCCGTTGCACCGTTCAAGTTCCCAACCAACTTCATCAGTCACGACCCTAAAGGATACGGAGATTGTTATTAACTCCACCTTATCTTATTAATAAATAAGCGTTTATACGTATAATACTTTTATTTCCGAAGAAGGTTTCATACCTTTGCAAAAGACATTAAGCAAGGAAAAGAGTTCACCCAGATAAGGTAGGTGTACTGTTTCCTTGCTTTTTTATAATATTAACAAAACTAAACTATGATTACAGTAACTGAGAAACTTAATAGAATTCTAAACCTATCAGAAAGCAAGTTGAGAGACAAAACAAGAAATCGTCTTAACAAGTGGAAGAAGGAGTGCCTTTACCAGTATCGAAGTGACATTCACTTATTAACAGAATCGATTACATTATCGATATGGACTGATTATACATGTGAACTTAGCAGCCAAGATGCCTTTGGGGACTCTCTGGAAAATATCCTTAAGCATGAAGGCCTTTCCATTGCAAAGGTTAACAAGATTGAAGACAAGACATATATACATCTACCTCATATTACCTTCATTTTTGATAAGGATAGTCCTACGACCATGATTCTTCAACTTCCGAGCGGAATAGAGACCAATAACCGCCCAATTCCAGCAGTATCTGCAAAGGAGATTGGAGACCTGCTTCTTTGGTATAATAACGTTGCTATAATCGTTGAATCAGAGGTGAAAGCGTTCTCCCAAAAAGAAGAGCAGCAGAGAATAATAGGAGAGATTCTAAAAGAAAGCATCAAAGCACGCAAGGAGGATCTGCTTGACAATCATAGCATTCTCGCTCATGTCGAGTATGAGGACAAAGCCCCTAAACTTCCATCACGATTCTTTGATCGCTCGATTAAGTATCCAACCGTAAGGTGCTCTTTCGCCAGTTATAAGCAGCTACAAATAAAGGTAAGTCGAGAAGAGACTAAAGAACTACTAAGCAATCCGGCTCTTCTTATAGATAAAATGGAGTCCTGCAAAACCAAACCAAGCAGCCTAAGGCTCTTTAGCAGGAAAGGCAAACGAGAACGGTTCCCCTGCGACAATGATTCTTTCCTACAAGAAATGAGAAACCTAACTCGTTCGAACCTCAAAGATCTCGGAATTACCGTTGTGCTTACACTCCTAAAAAAGGAAGTCAAATTGACAGCGGTGCAATATCTGACAACAAAAAGAGAATACATTGAACCAGATGATTGTATCGCATATCTATCTGACATAAACAATATTATCAGTCATCTAGAGCCTTTTAAACACAGGGTGAACTTTATTGGCAAAGACCCTAACAAATATGGTGATTGTTATTAATACCAATATTTTGAAAAATAGAATATTATTTTGAAAAGCAAAAACATTATATATATATATTTGTCTTAAACTAAAACTTATGAGAATTTTTACAGAGCAGGCGCTTAAACAATATGCGATCAATAATCCAGACTGTAAAGTTGCTTTACAGGAATGGGATTCTAACAGTGTTCAAATACATATAAATATTTATAATATTTTATAAATAA
>JAKSJT010000015.1 GCA_024402125.1 Bacteroidales bacterium | reverse complement strand
TGTTCTTATAAGCATGGGCATTAATGAGGCCTTCTCGTCACATGCGGACTTCTCCAATATGACAGATGCCCCTGTGTGCGTTGACCAGGTCAAGCAGAAGACATTCATCGAAGTGTCAGAAGAGGGTACAGAGGCTGCAGCAGTTACTTCAATCGGAGTAAGGCTTACCTCAGTCAGACCAGTGGAGCAGTCTCCAGTTATTATGACAGTTGATCATCCGTTCGTGTTCGCTATTGTTGATGCGGACAATGACGACATCCTGTTTATGGGAAATATTCGAAACTTGAAATAAACTATATCAATCATGAATCTCAAAAGCGTTCTTTTATCATTGGCAGTTATTGCCACTACAGCTGTTTCATGTGCAGCACAGTCATCTACATCTAAGTCATCTGACTCAGTGTTGCCAGTTAAGGTAGGTGTGGAAGTTCTTCGCTCAAGGGGCTTCGAGGGCCTTGTTGGAAAGAATGTCGGTCTTGTTACCAATCCAAGCGGTATTGACCACAATCTCAACTCAACAATCGACATCCTCGCTGAGGCTCCAGGAGTTAACCTCAAGGCTCTCTTCTCACCAGAGCATGGTGTAAGAGGCGATGCATACGCAGGTGACAAGGTCGCAGATGATGTTGACCCTAAGACAGGCGTCAAGGTATTCTCCATCTACGGAAGCTCACAGGAGCCTTCACAGGAGATGCTTGAAGGTCTTGATGTTGTTGTGTATGACATCCAGGATGTAGGAAGCCGCTCGTATACATTCATCAGCACACTTGGTCTTGTAATGAGAGCTTGTGCTAAGAAAGGTATTGAAGTGATGGTCCTTGATAGACCAAACCCACTAGGAGGCAACAAGGTGGAGGGCTGCGTTGTAGAGCCAGGCTTCTACTCATTTGTCAGCGAGTTCAAGATCCCTTATGTGTATGGCCTTACAGTAGGTGAATTCGCTCTCCTTATCAACGGAGAAGGCCTTAATACGGGTGTAAAGGGTGATCAGGCTCCTTTAAAGTGCAAACTTACAGTTGTCCCTATGGAGGGCTGGACTAGAGACATGGTGTATGCTGACACCAAACTGCCATGGGTTCTTCCTTCACCAAACATCCCAACAGCTGACTCTGCTATCGGATACCCTACTTGCGGTATCTTGGGAGAGTTTCAGGGCTATCTTAACATTGGTGTAGGATACACACTTCCATTCGGCGTATTTGCATCCGAGTGGATCGATGCAGACAAACTTAAGGCAGAACTCGAGTCATTCAAGCTCCCTGGAATCGCATTCAGAACAATTCACTTCAAACCATTCTCAGGTGCCCAGAGCGGAAAACTCATTCATGGCGTTCAGTATTACTATACAGATTACGAAGCTGCAAACCTCACTCTTACAAACTTTTACGTAATGGAGGCGGTTAATAATCTTTACCCTGAACACAATCCGTTTGCCCTTTCTAACTCCCGTAACAACATGTTCGATAAAGTTTGTGGTACGGACTTTGTTAGAAATAACTTCGAAAAGAGATTGAAAGTTGTTGATATAGTCGATTATTGGAATAAGGATGTTGAACCTTTCAAGGCCCTTTCCAAGAAGTATCAGCTATACAAATAGACCAGTAACATTTTAACAAGGAACGCTTATGAGAAACATGATTAACTATGCAATGACCTGCTTTATGGCTTTGGCCCTTGTAGCAGCTCCTTCTTCGATAGCTCAGTCTAGAAGCGGCGGATCCTCAGCATCACGCTCGTCTTCTTCATCTTCTTCGTATTCATCGGGCAGTAGTTCCAGAGCTTCAGTCTCATCATCAAGTAGATCAAGCTCTTCATACTCTGGTGGAAGCAGTAGAAGTTATTCGGCTCCATCATCATCTTCTTCAAGCAGCAGAAGTTACTCTGCTCCCCAGACTAGAAGTAATTCATCAGTAAGTAGAAGCTCATCAGCACCTCAGACAAGGAGTAACAGCTCTTCGTCAGTGTCTAGAAGTTCTTCTTCACAGAATAGGTCAAGTGCAGCTTCTTCTTCAAATAATAGAAGCTACTCTTCTCCACAGACTAGAAGCAATTCTTCTGTTGGCCGCAGCTCTGCATCAACACCACAGACAAGAAGTAATTCTTCAGTGGGTAGAAGTTCTACAAGCAGATCTTCTATATCAGCTCCACAGACACGAAGCAACTCTTCTTCATCTGTAAGTAGAAGTAGTTCTTCTGTTAGCAGAAGCAATTCAGCAGGAAGAACCGCTACACCTCTTCGTCAGAGCGCAAGTCCATCCACACGTTCTTCATCTTCTGCAAGCCGTAGCTCAGGACTTGCTCCTGCAACAGCTTCTAGAAACGGAAGAACTCCAGGTAATGTAGTAGCCCGCTCAGCAGAACGTGATTTCATGAGAATTGACACCAAGCGTGATGTTGTCAGAATCCCTCCTCGTCATAGAGAACCAATCCATGTGGATGTGATTCATCACTACTGGGCGCCTCATTATCACTACTTCGGTCACAGAATTCATGTGCTCCCTGTAGGATACTATCACGTTCACCACTGGGGAATTGACTACTACTGCTACAATAACATCTACTACAGAATGTATGGTGGCTACTACTATGTATGTCGTCCTCCATTTGGAACATTCCTTGACATTGTAGAGGATATCGCATTCTCAGCTGTAAGATTCTCATACTACAACAACTTGTATAGAACTTACAACAGGATTGATGAGAACTATGCAACTATCAATGAGCAGAACCGTATTATCGCAGAGAACAATGCAACTATTGCTGCTCAGAACGAGCAGATCGCACTCAACTCTACAAGAGCTACAGAATCCTACACTCTTGCAAATGGTCTAGGTCTTTTCCAGAGCTATGCAAATGCAGGACAGCAGTACTACTACAATGACGGTGTATTCTATATCATGAACAATAACAACCAGTACGAGGTTATTGTACCTCCAGCAGGTGCTCTTGTCGATGAACTTCCAGATGATTATGATACAATCTCACTTAACGGAGTTGAATACTACCTTGTAGATACAACTGTTTACAGAGTAACAATTATCGACGGTTCAGCTAAGTTTGAGGTACTCGGCCAGATGTCAGAGGCAGATGCTCAGAGATACCATGACCAGGCTAGCTCATCTCAGAATACAGCATGGTAATCGGTAATAATCCGATAGACCAAAATAAATGATAGAAGGCCCTCGTGAGGAAATAAACCTCTCGGGGGCTCTTGTTATAAAGGACGTGAAACAATAAAGCCCTCACGATGAAGTGAAGGCTTAGTCTATCTGCTTATTAAAGCGAAAGTTCTTTGTAATGCTTCCGGATCTCCAGATGAGCATAGCTCAATCTTTGGCTTTCCCGCAGCATCAATTGCGTAATCAGGTTCAGCAAGCCTCATCAAGGCAGTCGTGGCATCTCTTTCGGAAAGAAGATGCTCCTGGACCATTACGAATACAAGATGCCTTGCAACAGCTACCGCCGGGTCAATGACTCCGACAGAAGGGCCGGAAAGTTTCTTTATTGTATCAATTAGGAAAGGGTAGTGTGTGCAACCAAGGACAATAGTGTCAGCCCCTTCATCAAGTAGTGGTCGAAGGCTCTTTTCCACTACATCCTCAGTTTCTTTACCGACCAGTTTGCCTGCTTCAACAAGTTCCACAAAACCTTGACCGACATGTTCGACGATTTTGACATCATCCTCGAACTGCCCTTTTGTCTTCAGGTATTTGGAACCTTTAAGGGTACCGGCAGTAGCTAGTACTCCAATCACACCTGATTTTGTCCCAAGTGCGGCAGGCTTTACGGCAGGCTCCATGCCGATGAACTTTACAGGGAAACTGTCTCTAAGTGTTGCAATGGCAGCAGCAGTAGCTGTGTTACATGCAACCACAATAATCTGACAACCTTTCTGGAGAAGTTCGTTAGTTATAGCCTTGGCTCTTTCCTGTATGAATTCTGGTGTCTTTTCACCATACGGACAATTGGCATTGTCAGCATAGAAGACATAAGATTGTTCAGGGAGAAGTTTGTATATCTCCCTGAACACTGATAGTCCACCGACACCTGAATCAAAGATACCGATCATAGAGTCTTATTAAAGACCGATTGTCTTGAAGAAGTCGTTACCCTTATCGTCTACAAGGATGAATGCAGGGAAGTTTTCAACTTCGATCTTCCAGATAGCCTCCATACCAAGCTCAGGGTACTCAACGCACTCGATGCTCTTGATGTTGTTCTGTGCAAGGATAGCAGCAGGACCACCGATTGATCCGAGGTAGAATCCACCATGCTTCTTACAAGCGTCTGTAACTGCCTGGCTTCTGTTACCCTTAGCAAGCATAATCATAGAACCGCCATTGTCCTGGAACTCGTCAACATATGGATCCATACGACCAGCAGTAGTTGGTCCCATAGAACCACAAGCCATTCCTGCAGGAGTCTTAGCAGGGCCTGCATAGTAGATAGGGTGATCCTTCATGTACTGAGGCATACCCTCACCAGCGTCAAGTCTAGCCTTAAGCTTAGCGTGAGCGATATCACGACCTACGATGATAGTTCCCTTGAGGTTGAGACGTGTACCGACCTTGTAGTTTGTGAGGATCTTGCAAACGTCTGCCATTGGCTGGTTGAGGTCGATCTCAACAGCTCCGCTTTCGCCAGCATTTCTGAGCTCTTCTGGGATAAGCTCATATGGCTTGTCATCCATCTTCTCAATCCAGATACCGTCAGCGTTGATCTTAGCCTTGATGTTACGGTCAGCTGAACAGCTTACGCCAAGTCCGATAGGACAGCTAGCACCGTGACGAGGGAGACGGATTACGCGGATATCATGAGCCATGTACTTACCACCGAACTGAGCACCAAGACCGATCTTGTGTGTCTCTTCGAGAAGCTGCTTCTCGAGTTCGATGTCACGGAATGCGCGTCCTGTCTCATCACCTGTTGTAGGAAGCTCATCATAGTAGTGAGTAGAAGCGAGCTTCACTGTAAGAAGGTTCTTCTCAGCAGAAGTACCACCGACAACGATAGCGATATGGTAAGGAGGGCAAGCAGCTGTTCCGAGAGTCTTCATCTTAGCAACGAGGAACGGAACGAGTGTACCAGGGTTCTGGATACGAGCCTTTGTCTCCTGATAGAGGTATGTCTTGTTAGCTGAACCACCACCCTTTGTTACGCAAAGGAAGTGATACTCTGCACCCTCTGTAGCCTCGATGTCAATCTGAGCAGGAAGGTTGCACTTTGTGTTGACCTCATTGTACATGTCAAGAGGAGCGTTCTGAGAGTAACGAAGGTTCTCCTCTGTGTATGTCTTATATACACCCTTTGAGATAGCCTCTTCGTCGCAGAAACCTGTCCAAACCTGCTGACCCTTCTCAGCGTGTACGATTGCTGTACCTGTATCCTGGCAAAGAGGAAGCTTACCCTTAGCGGCAACTTCTGCATTGCGAAGGAATGTAAGTGCTACATACTTATCGTTAGCACTAGCCTCTGGGTCTGAAAGGATCTTAGCGACCTGCTCGTTGTGAGAGCGGCGAAGAAGGAAGCTTACATCGCGGAATGCTGTGTTAGAGAGGACTGTAAGAGCCTCTGGAGTTACCTTGAGGATCTGGTGTCCTTCGAACTCACTTGTTGAGACGAGAGCCTCTGATCCAGGAATCTTGTAGTATTCAGTCTTGTCCTGTCCAAGCTGAAACATTGGTGCATACTTAAATTCCATGATTTTTGAATTATTTAATGATTATTGTTTGCTGTTATTGTTAGTCTATGTCGTCAATGACAGGGGATGCATTTCCGCTACCTTCCTGCATGAGGAACTTCTTCATGAACTCTGAAAGGTCTCCGTCAAGGACTCCTTGAGTGTCCGCTGTGGAGTAACCTGTTCGAAGGTCTTTGACCATCTTGTAAGGGTGAAGGACATAGGATCTGATTTGGGATCCCCATTCGATCTTCTTTTTCTGACCCTCGAGCTCAGCCTGCTTTTCCTGACGTTTCTTAAGCTCGATGTCATACAGACGGGACTTAAGGATACGAAGAGCATTCTGCCTGTTGTCCTGCTGGGATCTTGTTTCGGTGTTCTCAACCATGATGCCTGTTGGGATGTGCCTTACTCTCACACCAGTTTCAACCTTGTTGACGTTCTGTCCTCCGTGACCACCTGACCGGAATGTATCCCATTCGATATCGGAAGGGTTGATCTCGATATTGATAGTATCGTCAACAAGAGGATAGATAAAGACTGATGAGAAGGTTGTCTGTCGTTTTCCCTGAGCATTGAAAGGGGAGATTCGAACAAGTCTATGGACTCCGCTCTCTGCTTTGAGGTAACCGTATGCGTAATCTCCTTCGACCTGGATAGTGGTTGACTTGATACCGACTTCATCACCTTCGAGCTCTTCGGTGACTGTTGTCTTGTAACCGTTTCTTTCAGCCCAGCGAAGGTACATTCTCATGAGCATGGCTGACCAGTCATTAGCTTCGGTTCCACCTGCTCCAGAGTTGATTGTAAGCACGGCTCCAAGGTTGTCTCCCTCGTTTCCGAGCATGTTTTTTAACTCCAACGCCTCTACTTCTGAGTTGGCTTCTGCATATGCAGAATCAAGTTCTTCAGTTTCTGGTGTGGTATTTGTATCATCAGTAATATCAGATATGGAGTCTTTTGCGAATTCATAAAGGACATCAAGGTCATCCACGAGTGTGGAAGCCCTGTCGAAAGAAACGACCCAAGATTTGACACCGTTCAATTTTTTGAGGAAAATTTCTGCGGCTTTAGGGTCATTCCAGAAATCTGGAGACTCTGTCTGCTTCTGAAGGTTCTCGGCTAAGCTTCTTTTGGAAGCGATGTCAAAGACACCTCCCCAGCGTTTCCATACGCTGATGCAGAGTCTTGATTTGTTCTGAAGTAATCATAAACTCTCCATGTTTAATGTCAATCGTACAAATTTAACGAAAAATGACGATTATTCTTTATCTTTGAACTTATAAAACGGACGATTATGAACAGAATTCTTATTTGCCTCACAGTATTTGTAATGACAGCCTTTTCTGCCATGGCTCAGGGGGATTCTTTGGACAAGCTCGTAAAGGCTCTTGGACAGCAAAGCGCAAGCTTCGATTATACATTTTCAACTGATGTCGGATTCAAGATGACCGGCAGCGGTACTGTCAAGGTACAGGGAAATTGCTTCTATGTCAAGGGTAATGGACTTGAAGTCTTTTCAGACGGAGAGTCAGTGTGGACTCTTGATACTGCAGCAAAGGAACTTTATGTCGATATCATTGACGAAAGTGGAACAGATATCACAAACCCAGCTCAGGTTCTCAGCTCAGCTGAGACTGCTTTCACAAAGCAGCTGACAACATCTGATATGGTGGTTCTTGTCCCTAAGGGAAAGTCAGAGATCAAGCAGATCAAGCTTGTTATGAAGGATGCTGAGAAGCCTGTTCTTACCAAGGTGTCAGTAACAACATCTGACGGAACAGTGACAGACTTTGTCATTAAGAATATGAAGTACTCAAAGACTCTTCCAATCGAGACATTCCGTCTCGACGAGAAGACTCTGTCAAAAGATTATATAATCACAGATCTAAGATAATTAACACACACAAAATGAAAAAGACTCTAAGCATTATTTGCGCAGCCTTTTTGGCTACAGCCTCTGCTTTTGCAGATGAAGGTATGTGGCTTCCTTCACTGATTTCCCAGAGAATCGGTGACATGCAGGCTAATGGATTCAAACTATCAGCTGAGGACATCTACAGCATCAACCAGGCATCCCTCAAGGATGCAGTTGTACTCTTCGGAGGTGGATGTACAGGAGAACTTATCTCAAATGAAGGTCTTCTTATCACTAACCATCACTGTGGATTCAGCTATATCCAGAAGCATAGTAGCGTTGAACACAATTACCTCAAGGACGGTTACTTCGCAAAGAACAGGGGAGAGGAACTCCCTAACCCTGGTCTTACTGTAAGATTCCTTGAAAGAATGGATGATGTGACTTCTGTAGTTCTCAAGGGCTACAATCCTTCAATGACAGAGGAGCAGAGAGCAGAGCTTGTCCAGAAGAACTCAAAGGCTCTTGTTGATGAGGCTGTTGCTCCTGGAAAGGGCCTCAAGGCATCAGTTGAGGCTATGTACTACGGAAACCAGTACTAT
Organism: Bacteroidales bacterium; assembly: GCA_024402125.1. Taxonomy (GTDB): domain Bacteria; phylum Bacteroidota; class Bacteroidia; order Bacteroidales; family UBA932; genus Cryptobacteroides. The sequence continues at coordinate 11,804 of JAKSJT010000015.1, read as the reverse complement.
ATCTTCATCTATAGAGAGTATACTGACGTCCGTTTTGTAGGAGCTCCTGCTTCTTCAATCGGAAAGTTCGGCGGTGAGACTGACAACTGGATGTGGCCAAGACACACAGGTGACTTCTCAATCTTCAGAATCTACGCAGACAAGGATAACAACCCTGCACCATACTCAAAGGACAACGTTCCTTATACTCCAAAGAAGTTCTTCAAGGTTTCAACAGCAGGAGTAAATGAAGGTGACTTCACTTTCATCTATGGTTTCCCTGGAAGTACAAAGGAGTACATCATGTCTGAGGGCGTGAAGTATGTCGCTGAGGTGTCAGATCCAGCTAAGATCGCTCTTAGAACAAAGCGTCTTGATATCCAGAAGAAGTACATGAACATGGATCCTGCTATCCGTATCCAGTATGCATCAAAGAACTCAAGCATCGCTAACTCATGGAAGAAGTGGCAGGGTGAGTCTCTAGGTATCAACCGTCGTCACACTGTTCAGACAAAGCAGGAATTCGAGAAGGGCCTTTCAGCATGGGCAAAGGGTTCTGAGTACGATGGTATCGTTGAAAGACTTGGAGCTATTTACGCAAAGCTTAACCCTAACCAGATTGCAGTTGAGTACTACAACGAGACAATCGCAACAATCGAACATCTGTCATTCGCTTCTTCATACTCTTCAGCATCTGCTGAGAGAAGACCAGGAGTTGCAGATACATTCTACAAGGATTACTACAAGCAGATTGACAAGGAGTGCTTCGTTGCCATGATCTCTGATTACGATAAACTTGTGGCTCCAGAGTTCAAGCCAGACTGGTTCAAGGCAAAGATCGCTTCATATCCTAGCGTTGAGGCTTGGGCAGAAGAACTCTTCGCAGCATCTGTATATGCTGACAGAAGCAAGCTCCAGAAAGCAACAGAGGATCAGCTTAAGAATGACCCTGCTCTTGAAATGTACAGAGAATGCAGAACTTGGGTTTCTCAGAACCTTTCACCAAAGGTTTCAGAAGCAAACAGAGAACTTGCCCTCGCTAACAGAGACTACATGAGAGCACAGATGGCATATGAGCCAGGTAAGGCATTCTACCCAGACGCTAACCTTACACTAAGAGTTGCTTATGGTCATGTTCAGGGTTATGAGCCTTCCGATGGTGTTTACTACTACCCAGTATCTACACTTAAGGGAATCATGGAGAAGGATGACCCTAATGTATATGACTATGATATTCCACAGGCTCTTCGTGATGTATACGCTTCAGGAGACTACGCTTCAACAGCTGTCTGCTTCATCGCATCAAATCATACATCAGGAGGTAACTCGGGTAGCCCTGTAATCAATGCAGACGGTAACCTTATCGGCCTTAACTTCGATAGAGTATGGGAGGGAACAATGAGTGATATCGACTTCGATCCATCATTCTGTAGAAGCATCTGCTTCGACATCCGTTACGCTCTCTTTGTAATGGACAAGGTATACGGAGCAAACTACGTTCTCGATGAGCTTACTCTTGTAGACTAAGATTGTTCAGTCTTTTTTCTATAGGCCGCGGCAAAGTCCGTGGCCTTTTTGATAAATGACTGAGAATTATCATTATATTTGTAAAAAGCTTATCACTATGTTTAGAAATATTTTACTTTCACTATCATTTGCTTCACTCGTTCTAGTATCATGCGGCTCTGCAGCAAATGTGGCTTCCAGTGCTGATAATTCTGACGATGACACAATGACTGTCGGATATGGATCTGTATCTAAGAATGCTCAGGCATTCTCTGTATCTGAAACAGTAGCAACAGATATGGAGAGAGATATGTTCAAGGATATTTTTGATTATCTGAGGAGCAAAGTTCCAGGAGTGCAGGTTGGCGAGAGCGCTGATGGTGGAATTCCAAAAATCCTTGTAAGAGGACAGAAGGATGTTTGGGGTAACGACCCTAACCCTCTATTTGTCCTTGACGAGCAGATCGTTCCCGATCCAACAATCATTAGACCTGAGCAGATTTACTCAGTTCAGGTTCTTAAAGATGCCGCAGCTTCTGCATATGGATCTAAGAGTAACAACGGAGTAATCATCTTCAAGACTATCTTTGCTCACGAGAAGGAAGTTCAGGAGGCAGAGCAGAGAAGAGCCGAGAAGGCAGCAAAGAAAGCAGCAAGAAAGAATTAATTCCTTGCATTGCTAGATAAATTTAAAGTCCACGATTTCGTGGACTTTTTTGTTATCTGATCTTTTTCAATTCACAGATCGGGTCTACAATATCGAATGTCAGGGATACTGCTTTTCCGTTCTTCACATCGAATGTGAGATCAAAGTTTCCGGCACCAGGAACATGGAAGTTAAACGTGTCTTCGGATACATGCTTTAGCTTTGCATCAACTTTCTTTAGCTGGAACCTTAGAGTATCATTAAGGACAGATACAGTTGCATCGCCGAACTCGTTCTGATGGTATACTCCTGTGTATGCTTTAAGAGGAAGTGTAGCAGGAAGCTCTTCCTTTGCTTCCTTGTCTTTTTTGTTTCTGTATTCGTCTTTGAAGTCCTCTAGCCACTCGGTAGCATAATCAGGTCCATCGACTCCCAAATACATGTCGATAAGCTTCTTTCCCATTGCCTCAAGGGGATCTGATGTTGTTCCGTTGGTGCACATGAACGCAAATCCTAGTCCAAGTTCAGGAACCAGCCCTACAAGGGCAGTGTATCCGTATGCAAGGCCAGTGTGACGGATATATCTCTCTTTGTTGTTCTGCTCGACTATCCATCCTTGTGCGTATGTTCTAAGGTAGTTGTCTGAATATCCTGTTATAGTCTGAGGTTTGAATAGGTAGTCATGGTTAGCCCTTGACACGAGTGTATCTCCTTCGAATACTCCATGGTTAAGATGCATCTTAAGATAGTTTGCCATATCCGATCCTGTTGTCATGGCAAAGGCAGCAGGAGCTACGGCGGTCATCCATGTGAAGGCGTCATCTCTGTCATCGCATGAATTGAGAAAGAGGGAGTCCTTCTGAACATCGTAATCTACCTCGTATCCGTATGCAAGGTCTTTTGAAGAGTGAAATGCTTTTGCTCCAGTTGTTGAGTGAACCATCTTAAGAGGTTTGAAGAGCCTCTCAGCGATAGCATCATCCCAGCTCATGCCGGTGTACTTTTCGATGATCTTTGCAGAGACGGTGTACATCTCATTATTATAAGCGTACTTTGTTCTGAAGCTATATGTAGGTTTCACTGCGGCAAAGAGCTTATAGATATCTTCTCTATCGTATCCGAACATAGGAAGATCATCTAGAGCATAGCTCTTCCATCCATGGTGGTGCGCATTGACTTCCTCTACCATCATGTTATCTGATACCCATTTATCATACATCCTGAAATCAGGAAGATGCTTTTTTACGGGGTCAGTCCAGTCAACGTCATACTCATCGATGACTCCAGCAAGAAGAGTTCCTGTCATTGCCTTTGTCGTCGATGCCATAACGAACTGTGTAGTCTCCGGATCAACAGGAACACCGGTCTTGTCCTGCTTGGTTTTTCCGAACCCTTTCAGATATACAACTTCACCATCCTTGACAACAACTGCAGTCATAGCGGGGATGTGCCACTGTGAAACGGTGGTTTCACAATAGCTGTCAAAGCCTTTTGGAAGTGTTGGGACGTCCTTCTTACAAGAAGAGAGAGCCAGAATAGATATGGCTGATATGATTAGAAATCTTTTCATGTGAGATAATGCTACTAACTGTACTTCTTATCGTGCAAGGTAGTGAAAATAAAGCACAAAGAAAAACGGGTACCGGAAATATCCCGATACCCGCTAATATTGAATTAAGTCAATCTAAGATTACTTAACCTTGATCTCGTTAACCTTCTGCTCAGGAGCGAATACGTTGTTAACCTTCCATGTCTGAGCCTTAGCAACCTTGAGGGCAACCTTAGCGCGGATGTCACGTGAAGATGCACCGAACTGAACTGAGTAGTTACCAGCAGCCTCTTCCCACTGTGATGCGGCCTCGTTGAATGAAGCGAGTGTGTAACCATCAACAGCGAATGTTACTGTCTGGCTCTCACCTGGCTTAAGTTCCTTTGTCTTAGCGAATGCCTTGAGCTCAGCGCTTGGCTTGTCAAGACCACCTGCAGGAGCAGAAACGTAAACCTGAACAGCCTCCTTACCAGCAACCTTACCTGTGTTCTTAACTACGATAGAAGCTGTGAAACCACCATCCTTTGTAGCCTTTACAACTGGTGAGCTGTAAGAGAATGTTGTATATGAAAGACCATATCCGAATGGATAAGAAACCTCCTTACCTACTGTGTTGAAGTAACGGTAACCAACATAGATACCTTCCTCATACTCTGTGTAGTCAATATCCTTCTGGAGTCTTCTCTGAGCCTGTCCACCGAAGTTGAAACCACCCTGCTGCTGACGTGTCTGTCCGTTGTAAGGGAAGTTAGCAGAAGAAGGGATCTCGAAGAATGATACAGGGAATGTCATAGAAAGCTTACCAGCTGGGTTAGCCTTACCTGTAAGGATATCAGCAACTGAGTTACCAACCTCCTGACCTGGAGTCCAAGCGAGAAGGATAGCATCTGGCTGGTTCTTCCAAGAAGCAGTCTCGATAACACCACCGATGTTGAGAACTACGATAACCTTCTTACCAGCCTCATGGTATGCGTTACATGTCTGGTTGATAAGGTCTCTTTCAGCTGTAGTAAGATCCCAGTCGTCATCAACTCTACGGTCGTCACCCTCACCTGCGTTACGTCCGATAACTACGATAGCAGCGTCGTTGCGGTTAACTGAGTTCTTGATGGCTGCCTTTGAAACAGCAACCTCAGCAAGAACAGCCTCACCAAGCATAAGACCACCCCAAGCAGCGTTTGAACCGCCGTTAAGAGCTGTCTCAGCTGAGCTGAACTCTCTGTATGTCTTGTAGTAGTTAGCGATAGCAGCGTCAACCTCGATACCAGCAGCCTTGATACCCTCATCAATGTGTCTGATGTATGGCTTGTTTACGTTACCTGAACCTGTACCACCAGCAATAGACTTGTATGCGTTAAGACCGAACAGAGCAACCTTCTTTACACCCTCCATAGGAAGAGCGTTGCCCTCGTTCTTAAGAAGAACCATACCCTCAGTAGCAGCCTTGCGAACAAGAGCAGCGTGAGCTGTTAGATCTGGCTTGTTAGAGTACTTGTAGCCCTGGAAACGTGGAGTTCTAACGATGTACTCGAGGAGGCGCTTAACGTTTCTGTCAAGGTCAGCAACATCAAGTGTTCCGTTCTTAACAGCGTCAATTACTCTCTGAGACTCCTGTGTTGAACCTGGCTCCATAAGGTCGTTACCAGCGTGAACAGCAGCAGGTGTGTCAGCCTTTGCACCCCAGTCAGTCATAACGATACCCTTATAACCCCATTCGTCACGAAGGATAGTTGTAAGAAGGTCATGGTTCTGCTGTGTGTATTTGCCGTTAGCCTTGTTGTAAGATGACATGATTGTCCAAGGGTCTGACTCCTTTACTGTGATCTCGAAGTTTTTGAGGTAGATCTCACGAAGAGCTCTCTGGCTGATGTGAGCATCGTTCTCCTGACGGTTGATCTCCTGGTTGTTAGCCATGAAGTGCTTGATAGATGTACCAACGCCGTTAGCCTGGATACCCTTTACATAAGCAGCAGAGATCTTACCAGAAAGGATAGGGTCTTCTGAGAAGTACTCGAAGTTACGACCGCAAAGTGGGCTTCTATGAATGTTCTGGCCTGGAGCGAGGAGAACGTCAGCACCGTACTCCTTAACCTCATTACCCATAGTCTTGAGGAGCTCCTCTACGAGGTTAACATCCCATGTACAAGCGAGAACAGTACCAACTGGGTAACCAGTACAGTAGTAAGTGTTAGGGTCGCCTGGACGAGTTGGGTCAATACGGAGACCTGCAGGACCGTCAGATACAACAGTCTGAGGAATACCGAGACGCTTGATAGCCTGTGTTGTTCCGGCTGCACCAGGAACGAGAGAAGCATCAGATGCAGTCATAGAACCTGCCATCATGCTACCCCAACCGCTACCGCAGATAAGTGTAGCCTTTTCTTCAAGAGTCATAGCCTTAAGAACCTCATCAATGTTGTTCTTAGAAAGCTGTGGCTGTGCGCTAGCAGCAACTGAAAGAAGAGCTGCACCAGCAACTAAAAAGATTTTCTTCATAAATAATGGTTTTGTGTATTTAGTGTAATGTTTGGCTTATTGCAATGCAAAGATAATCAAATAAATCAGTCTATCAGTAAAGTGAAAATGCAAATCTTAGTACGATAGTTGCAATAGATGTTTCAGAATGCCATATTTGTATAGGGATTTTAATTGACTTTAAGAAAACGTACTATGACAACAAAGAATATTATTGGGACAATACTATCATGCTTATACGGCCTTATTGCTTATCTACTTGTAAGTGAGGTTGTATGGAACTTCCTTAAATACTTCCTGAACCTAGGAAGTGCAGGTCACGACATGGGACTTCTTGCTGTTAGTACCTTGTCCGGAGTTCTCGTGGCAGCATATTCTATATATGCCCTTACAAGAAAAAAGGAACAAACCGCAAAGTTTGTCCCTTCAACTACCAAGGCTAAAGCAATTCTGTTTAGCTCAATTATAATTGTATTTATCCTGATTCTTCTATTTCAGGTAATCCTTATTATGGGTCTATAATGCCAGGTCTCCTGGCTTTATCCATCCAATCCTACGAAGGATAATACCAAATGCCCAGCAGAGGATTGCGGGGAGGATGACAGACACCAGTCCAAGTCCGATCCAGTCCATTGCTGTAGGTGCGATTGCAGAAGCTCCATTTGCGATAGCAGTAGCAGACGGCTCAATCCAACCTGTCCATACTCCGATAGGTCCGCAGAATCCGCATGTTCCCATGCCGGAGTTAACGGCTGCACCGTTCATCTGAAGATGGAAAAGGCATGTTGCGATAGGACCGGTGATCATACTGGCGGCAATCGGAGCAATCCAGATCTTAGGGTTCTTCAGGATGTTACCCATCTGAAGCATGCTTGTTCCGATACCCTGGCTGACAAGACCGCCCCACTTGTTCTCCTTGAAGCTAATGACCGCAAATCCCACCATCTGTGCACAGCATCCGGCAAGAGCGGCTCCACCAGCAAGTCCTGTCAGACCAAGGCCAGCGCAGATGGCAGCAGAGGAGATAGGAAGAGTAAGTGCTATTCCGACAATCGCAGAAACAATGATACCCATAATGAATGGCTGCTGTTCTGTTGCCCATACAATGAGGTTACCGATCCAGCCTGCTCCCTTCCCGATAGGCGATGCAATAAGGGATGCTATACCGATTCCGACAAGAAGTGTAACAAGGGGAGTTACCAGAATATCCACCTTCGTTTCTTTGCTGACCATCTTACCTGCTTCTGCAGCAAGTATAGACACTACATAAACAGCAAATGGTCCACCTGCTCCTCCTAGTACATTGGTTGCATAACCAACTGGAGCGAGGGTGAAAAGGACCATAGCCGGTGCTTTAAGTGCATATCCGATAGCTACAGCCATAGCTGGACCTACCATAGCTGTTGCAAGACCTCCAATAGTGTAACCTGTTCCACCTATTGTGACAATAGCTTTAGCAAGAAACCCTATATGAAACTGAGAACCTAAAGTGTTAAGGATAGTACCTATAAGAAGAGTACAGAAAAGACCCTGTGCCATAGCTGACATGGCATCAACTCCGTATCTCTGTAAAGATACCTCGATCTGTTTTCTTTTTAGAAATTCAGTGAATTTTGACATATTCTTGTGCCTAACTAACATTTGGGAGGCAAATGTAGCAATAAACATCATAAGGATATTCATTTGAGGCAGATATCTTTTGAGATAATCATTTCCGACCACTGACCAATCGAAATACTTCTTCTTTTAATTCTCACATGATTTGATTAGTTTTGCAGTATCAAAAGCAAGCAATGAAAAGCAATTCAATCATAACAGCAATACTTGCATCGGTTCTTTTGCTAGGATCCTGCTCATCTGTGAATAAGATTTCATATATGCAGGACAAGGAAGGAACTGATACAGTTATCAATGCTCCGGAGGTTAAACCGATTGTCCTTCTTCCTGGAGATAAATTGTCAATGACAATTTATTCAAAGGATCCGGATATCATGAACCTTCTTAACTTGTCATCTCAGGCTAAACCTCTTGGAATGGCAACATATGGTCAGCCTCTTACATCAGTGTACTCTGTCTCTGGTACAGGAACAATAGATGTTCCTCTAGTTGGTAATGTTGAAGTTAAGGGCCTGACTAGAGCTCAGGCAACAGAGAAGATTAAGGATGCGATTCTGTCAAGCGGACAGGCAAATGACGTTGTCATCAACCTTGAATACGCAAGTCAGAAATACTATGTCCTAGGTGAGGTTAACAAACCAGGATACAAGGCAGTGGATGCGGATGTCATTACAATCCTTGATGCAATCAGTGTGGCTGGTGACCTGACTATTGACGGACAGAGAAAGGCTGTGACTGTTACTAGAAACGTTGCCGGTAATGAAGAATCCTACACAATGGATTTGACAAACCTCTCCGAGATGGTTCAGTCTCCAGGATATTTCATTCAGACAAACGATGTGATTTACGTCGCACCTAATAAGAAACGAATGAGAGACTCGACTGCGTCAATGAACAGTGTGCTCTCTACAACTTTCTGGGTATCGATAGCAAACCTTGCTCTGACAGTGTACAAGTTGTTGAGATAGTCAAGTTGAAAGATCGTTTAGAATACAACTATTATACTCCGGGTAATGACACGCAATCATTATCCGGATTTTTATTTTGTGATGTTTGATGCTACAAAGCCTATGCGGCAAATAGAGAAATCACTAGCGCCACAGCAAATCCGGTACAGCCGACAAGAGTCTCCATGATTGTCCAGGTCTTTAGAGTTGTCTTCTCGTCCATTCCGACAAGAGTCTTCACTAGCCAGAACCCGGAGTCATTGAAATGGGAGCAAACTGTTGCACCACCTGCTATCGCAGCAGTGATACATGCCAGATGAATAGGGGATAGTCCTGTGATTTCAGGCATGGAAGCAATAATACCGGCAGCCATAGTCATGGCTACTGTAGCAGATCCTACGGATATTCTGACAAGGGCAGCTACAATGAACGCTACAATTACTATTGGAAGTGAAGCGGATGCCACTCCTTCTCCTATAAGAGTTCCTAGTCCTGAATTCTGAAGGATGTATCTAAGGACGCCACCGCAGGCTGTGACAAGAAGTATAAGTCCAACAGGCTCCAAAGACTTTGTCATTACCTTTTCCAGTTCCTTGTTGGAGTAACCCTGCTTTAGCCCAAGGATAATCATGGCAGCAAGGGTAGCTATAGTAAGGGCTACAAACGGTTCTCCAAGGAAAGATAGGACAGGCTTTGCTGGTTTCATTGAAGGAACGACCCCGGCAAGTGACTTCAGAATAATAAGAACTAGAGGAATAAGGATAATCCCTACAACAGTTGAGAATGCAGGCATCTTGTCCTTGTCGATCTCCTTCTGGTTTGCGATATGCTCAGGGACTGGGATGTTGTACTTCCCTCCGCAGTATGAACCCCAGATAGGGCCCGCTACAATCATGGAGAAGATTCCGCAGATTATGCCGATGAGGATTACCCAGCCAAGGTCAACGCCAAGCATGCTCGCAACGAGAATCGGTCCTGGTGTCGGTGGAATGAATGCATGTCCGACGGCAAGGCCTGCAAGCAGTGGTATGCAGTAGTACAGTGAAGACTTGCCGGTTCTTTTTGCTAGGGAGAATGCTATCGGAATCAGGATAATTAGTCCAGCATCAAAGAATACTGGCATCGCAATTACAAGTCCTGTTATGGAGAGTGCCCAGGCGGCCTTTTTATCTCCGAATTTCCCAACCAGGGTGTTCGCTAGAGCCTGCGCTCCTCCGGATATCTCCAGAATTGATCCGAACATCGATCCTAGACCAACTAAAAGTCCAATGCCTTTAAGAGTATTTCCCATTCCGTCATTTACGGAAGATACAATATCATCAAAGGACATCCCTGCTCCAAGGCCAATGAGGATTGCACCGATGAGTATGGCGATCATTGCCTGCATCCTGAACTTGATGATAAGAACTAGGAGCAGAGCAATACCAAGGATAGCTGCTATTATGAGTCTTTCAGGCATATGCTAGTTATTCCATATAGCCTCCCTTCATAGGGGAGACAGCGTGTTCAATAAAATACTTTAGAGCTCCGGATGTGTACTTCGGCTCCTTTGGGCTCCAGGCTTTCTTCCTGTCAGAAAGGATTGATTCAATCTCATTGGAAGAAAGAGTCTTTCCATTGATTCCGACAATGTCAAGCTTTCTTCCTGGGATGTCAATATGAATGAGGTCACCTTCTTCAACTAGTGCAATAGGACCGCCTTTTGCAGCCTCGGGAGAGACATGCCCGATAGCAGGACCCTTTGATGCTCCGGAGAACCTACCGTCTGTTATAAGAGCGATGGATTTACCGAGCTCCTGGTCTGATGATATTGCTTCAGTTGTGTAGAACATCTCAGGCATTCCTGAGCCTACAGGACCCTCGTATCTGATGATAACAGCATCTCCTGGCTTTATCTTATGAGATAGAACTGCCTCAATTGCTTCCTCCTCACAGTCAAATGGTCTAGCGACAAGTGTTGCCTCGAACATTTCCTTAGGGACAGCGGAGTGCTTGACAACAGCTCCTTCAGGAGCCAAGTTGCCTCTTAGAATGGCAATTGTTCCATCCGTTCCGAATGGATTGTCGAACTGTCGGATAATGTCAGTTCTCTTTAGTCCCCAAGGAGCAAGGAATGCCTCACACTTTTCATAGAATCCCTCTCTTTTCAGCTGTTCAAGATTCTCTCCTAGGGTCTTACCGGTGACTGTCATTACATCCAGATGCAGCATTGACTTGATCTCTTCCATAACAGCAGGAACTCCTCCCGCGTAGTAGAAGAACTGAGCCGGGTACTTTCCTGCTGGTCTTATATTAAGAAGATAGTGTGCTCCTCTATGCATCCTGTCAAATGTATCCGAGTCGATCTCCAGTCCTAGTTCATGTGCAATTGCAGGGATATGAAGAAGAGAGTTCGATGATCCTGAGATAGCTGCATGTACCATAATCGCATTCTCGAATGCCTTCATGGTCATAATATCACTTGGCTTTATGTTAAGGTCTACAAGGTTCATTACCTGTTTTCCGGCTTCTACTGCTGCCTCTCTTAGTTCTTTGCTTGTTGCTGGCATCAGTGCTGATCCTGGAAGCATCATACCGAGAGCCTCTGCCATGATCTGCATTGTTGAGGCTGTTCCCATGAATGAGCAGGCTCCGCATGAAGGACATGCGTGGTGCTTGTAGAATAGAAGCTGATCCTTGGAGATTTCACCACGAACACACATAGCATTGTATGCTCCAATCTGCTCTAAGGTCAGAAGATCTGGACCAGCGTCCATAACTCCTCCTGTAACCATGACAGATGGCATATTGAGTCTTGCTAGAGCCATAAGGGAAGCTGGAACAGACTTGTCGCAGCTGGCGATGAATACTCCTCCATCGAATCCAGTGGACTTTCCGTGGATTTCCATCATGTTGACCATCATATCTCTATGAGGGAGGGAATAGTTGATGCCGTCATGGCCCTGGGCAATTCCGTCACAGATATCGGTAACGAAATACCTTGCTCCTCTTCCACCACACTGCTTGACTCCATTCATAACACAGTCAGTGAACTCGAGAAGATGGGCACTACCTGGGTGAGAGTCTCCAAATGTACTCTCCACCA
>JAKSJT010000149.1 GCA_024402125.1 Bacteroidales bacterium | reverse complement strand
AGAAGGTTCGTATCAAAGACAACGGCATGGTAGGAGAAGTTGCACTTGTATCGCCTAAGGCTGTTACCGTTATTGTCGGCAACATCACAAGCAAACTTCCTCACAATAAAGTTGAAAGAATCTCTTCAAACGAATACAAGACTGCCGTAAAGGAAACAGCAAAACCTGTTTACCAGAAGACAGACACTTCAATCGCTGATAGAAAACTGAACTTCAAGCTGGAACTTGACGTCAGAGGTGCAAGAGTAAACGAAGCCCTTGAGACTGTCATGAAATATGCAGACGATGCCATTATGCTTGGTGTAAGTTCTGTCAGGATTATTCATGGAAAGGGTACAGGAGCTCTTAGAGATGAGATTCAGAAGTACCTTAGAACAGTCCCTGGTGTTGCTTCCGTCAAGGATGAGCACATCCAGTTTGGAGGATCTGGAGTTACCATCGTTACTTTCGAGTAGCCATACTAGGTTCGTAAAAGAATTGGAACATATTTTGTTACGAACCTATACACATAATTACTATACTAATTGTCAGACCGCATATGAATAGCAACCACTACTGCGTGATACTTGCCGGAGGATCTGACCGCAACTTCTGGCCAATAGGAAGAGACGCTATGCCTCTTCAGTTCCAAAATATAGCCGGCACAAGTGAAAGCTTCCTAAGAGCTACTGTAAATAGATGCAAGAAGATATTTTCATTGGAGAATATCATGATTACAACTCTTGCAAAATATAAGGATCTTGTCTCTGAACAAATTCCTGAACTTCCTGCTGAGAATATCATTGTTGAGCCATATGCTCGTCAAACATCAGCCTGCATAGCTTATGCCAGCTACTGTATCCTTAAGCGGAATCCTAACGCTATTGAGACAATCTTTCCTTCGGACCTCATTGTCCTTAATCAGGAACAGTTTGAAAAGGATATGGAAATCGTACTCAACTACTGCGAGGATTCTGATAAACTTGCAATCATAGGCATCAATCCGGACCATCCTGATACCAACTATGGTTACATTCAGGCAACAACCACATATGGTGAGAGTATGCTACAGGCAAAGACATTCACCGAGAAGCCTTCTGCCGAAATGGCGGAAATCTTCATCAGTAGCGGTGAGTTCTTCTGGAACTCCGGTATCTACACAGGAAAGGCCGAAGTTATAATCGAGGAACTTGAAAACTATGTCCCAGAGGTTACTTCCAGGTTCAATGGATGGGAGAGCGCATTAGGAAGCCCATATGAGAGTGAATTCATTGAGAAAGCTTATATGAGCTGTCCAAACATCTCAATTGAGCTGTCTATTCTAGAGAAGACTCAAAGAGCGATGGTTCATCCAGCCGATTTTGGTTGGGCTGACATTGGAAACTGGAGTTCCCTCTACGCTTCTTATCCTAATAAGGACGCAAAAGGCAATGCCATTAACACTAGCAGCATAATCAACCATGAATGTGAGAACTGCCTTGTAATAACAAAAGACCCGGACAAGCTTGTCGCTATACATGGTCTTAAGGACTATATGATAATTGACACAGAAAACGCTCTCCTGGTATGTCCAAAAGACGGAGACAAGTTCCGAGATATAGTATCTGAACTTGGAATGCCAGAGCTCGGAAAATTCAAATAAATAAAGAATACATTAATACCTATATATATTATGGCAGAATTAGAGCAGCAAATTCAGAAAGACATTGTCGAGGCAATGAAGGCTAAAGACACTGTCAAACTTAATGCAGTCAGAGCTATCAAGTCGGCTATTCTTCTAGAGAAAACTTCTGGAAATGGCACAGAGATCACTGATGCCGTAATCCAGAAACTAGTTCAGAAACTGATCAAGCAGCGCAAGGAATCTGCAGAGATGTACACTCAGGGAGGAAGACAGGAACTCGCAGATAATGAGCTTGCTGAAGCTAAAGCAATGGAGTGCTACATTCCAAAGCAGCTTGATGAGGCAGAAGTTGAAGAGATTCTAAAAGCTATTATTGCTGAGGTCGGTGCAAGCAAACCTTCCGACATGGGAAAGGTGATGGGCGTTGCTACAAAAAAACTCGCAGGACAAGCTGAAGGCAAACTAATCTCAACTCTTGTTAAAAAGCTCCTCGCATAATACATTTGATATTATATGACAATCCCTCGAATCCATATCCGGTTCGAGGGATCATTGTTATATGTAACTGCACTATTTCCTAAAAGAAAAATCCTAAAGAGAGTTCCAATCCTTGGAAATTATGACCCTTATACGCATGTGCAGAAGATGCTGCATACAAATTGTCGCTGTTTTTCAATCCTGCATCCTTACATAGACTTCCAATGTTCATATAATAGTGAGCAGAAACCTGGATCTTCCAAATCTCTACACCTGCTCCCAAGGCAACACCGTATTCAAATCGTCTGACATTTGCAGTCTCTTTATCCCAGGAATTAAACTTTATTCCTCTTCCTGTCGCAATACTATTATGTAGACCAAATCCAACAAATGGCTCCAGGGAAAAATATGGTCTCCATCCTCCCATATCCTCTCCCCACTGGATCTGGACAGGAATTTCCAAATAACCGATTGTTGTGCCTACTGAGAATAAGGTTGTACCTGCCATTCTCTGATCCAACTGTGAACTCTTCGCATGATATAGAATCTCTGGCTGAATGGAGAAACTGTGGGGAAGTTCTATCCTGCAAGCGACACCACCGCTATAAGTTAGCTGAGCAGTTGACTCCCAACCTTGAGAATGAGTATTTCCAACTCCAATGCCACCAACAACGCCTATTCCATTCAGTTCCTGTGCAGATACGAAACCTGCACTTAGAAAAGCCATAGCGATTAGTGAAATAATAAGTCTCTTCATCGTATTATTGTCTTGATATTGTATTCTTATAAAAAACCGGTTCACCCGTTTCTGTTATACCTTCTATGATTACAGTATAATCACTCATGTGATCTGATGTGTAAAAATCAAACTTTGAGCTACCATCTGAGCCAAACTCAAGATCAGGATTCCAGTACAAGGTTGCCCTCATCCTCTCATAACTTCTCAACGAGGCTGGTGTCTCGTATCTCTGTTCATAGAACTTTGACGGACGCTGCCATCCCAAAGGAATAAGTGATGACACATTTGATGGACTTCTCGTGTTCAACGGTGTTGAAACCAGCAGAACGCTCCTAGGTGTTGATCCACTGTCATGAAGACTATTGAAAGGGGTAGCAGAATTTCCAGAAAGGAAAGCCAAGCCATCAAGGTCTCCGATATTAAGCATAGCCAGTTCATCAAATGAAGCTTCCATCCTATTGATAAAAATGATGATCGGCTCCCAGCCGCTGCTGATATTCATTCTAGAAGAGACCTTGTCTGTCTTACATAGAATAGTAGTAGTCCCTATTGATGTTCCTGTAGAATCCGAATCCGATACTCCTATTCTAAGGCTAGGATAGCTATTTACAACAAAAGAAGGGATGTCATATGTCGCATATGGAGCCAGCTCTTCCTTAGTCTTATACTGTCCTGGCTTAAACTGATACTCCGGGAATGGTGACAAGTTCTTTCTTCCTACATTCCTTGAATCACTGATATAACTCTCCTTAAGAAGCAATGTAAGTGATCCATCTTCGTCGTAGTATTCCGGCATGGATGCCACTTTATACTGGCTGTCGTATTTTACATCTTTCAAATAGTAAGGATAATTGACAATCTTAGCGAATACATCTCCATTCATAACAGGAGTGAACAACTTGGATCCGCCAAGACCCTCTGCACTTACAAGGAACTTTGTTCCCTCTGGGAAATTGAGATTATTGAGATTAAAGAATCCAGATGAGTCCAACTGATGTATGGTCGAGAATCTTATGCTCTGCGCAATGAATGAAAGATTAGCCTTCTTGGCAGTCTTTCCAAGGGGAGCAATGACTTTGCCATTAATAGACTGTGCATACTCTTTGCCGCAAAGAGGTAGAGGAACTGTACCTGTTAGAATCTTTGGCAAATCATAATACTTCCAACCTTGGGTCAGCATAACAAGATCCACATCCTGCAGCCTCTCATCCAAGGACCTCTCAGGGTTAAAGTATCTCCATGAATCTTCAACGAATGTTTGAAGTTCACTGCCAAGATACATATATGATATAATATTATATCCCAACCCGCTATAAGGAGCGAAAGAGTTATCCGATACCGATACGGCAAAATCACCCTTCAAAGGATTACCATTATTGTCCTTTAGGATAAACTCGCACTTTACATCTTCTCTCTTTCTATAAGAAACCTTATCTGTTGATAGTGCTGCTGATACCTTAGTATCGTCAGGGCATACAAAGAAAGCACGCTCCGCGTATACATTGCCCTCTTCATCCACCAATGCGACATTGTTGATTCCTGGGTAAAGATCCTTGTAAGAAAATGTCATTACCTTAATGCTCGGATCATACTCCTGAACAAAGTATATTTCGCTCCTGTCATATGCTACCAGAGACAGTTTGCCTTTAGGAGTTATTCCCCTACAGGTTAGAGCAATTTTTACATTCTCCGAATCAACGCTACAATTAATCACTGCAGCATTATTCTCCGGTAGTGGAATTGAATATTTCTTATCCGATGAATCTACTGTTGCATATACCTTAGATGTTCCCGACGGAATGGTAACAGATACCTTACCCTTACCGACATCATCTGTTCCAAAGGAGCCAACCGCTTCGTTGTCGGCCCAGACTGTTCCGCTAACTTCCTTACCAAGGCCATCTTCACCAACAACTTTAACACCAAAGACAGACTCTACATCATACAAGTACCTTCCACTTTCCGGAAGCAGCTGAAGGTCGATCTTCTCCGTAGAATCATTGCTCTTTCGACTGAATGGATTGGATAGACCTATTTCTGTATAGGTGCTCGACTCCAGAACCTTTTCTTCCTTAAGCTGGAAAGCATAGTCGTCCTTTATCGGATTCCTGAGTTCAATATTCTTACTGAACATGTAGTCGGCTTCCTTATTCAACATCCAGAACGAATATCCTCTAAGGATAGCGATACCGGTATTTAAGTTGCTTGGAATAACTACATGACCAGAGAATGTCCCCATCTCTCTTTTTATCTTCACCCTTTTTCCCAAAGAATTGACATTCTCTTCCCTTCCCATATCGTAGTTCATCTCTACCATAGAAGAGATGAGTTCCACATAGATATAGTTACAGGCTGCATACTTTGATACTTGGGATGCATTCTGAAGATATCCTTTAAACCAAATTGTATCACCGACACAATAGACCTCTCTATCTGTCTGAAGATAGAGCTTCTCTGGTGAAAGGTATTCAGAAAAAGTAGAAAAGTTTTCCTGTCCCCAAGTCTTTGGACAAATGAATCCAGAGACCAGAGACACCAGCAAAAAGAAACATAATCTATAAGATTTCATAAACTACTTCTTCAGTGTAGGCTTACTTTCATTCCAGCACCTGTCAACAACTGTTACAGCGAAGGTGCTGTCAATATCTTCGTCCTTAAGTTTAATTGAAGACTCTTTGGTAATGGCAACAATATATTTGTTATCAGTAATATCTGCTTTCTTTCCCTTAGGGAATTTATACACAATGAAGAAATTTGGCTTCTGCATCTCGTCTGATGTCTCTTTCACATCCCAACTAAGTGTAGAGTTCTCCACTCTAAGCTTCTTTACAGGAGCCGGTGCTACTTTATCCAGGTCTGTATATGCTGGGATCAAAGCGAGATTCTTCTGATAAGTGGTTGCTAAAGAATCATACATATGAACTGCATTCGTAGCGATAGACCATCCTGGCCACCAAATATTACCATCCACATTAGGAAGTGTACGAACCAACTCCATCTTCCTAGCCATCTGTGTCGTATTTGGATTGACTAGATCCGGTGCATCAAAAGTCGATATACTCTGACCGACATACAACTGACCCTTATAGTTTTTATCATTCCACCAATTGATCAACACTTCAAAATCAGCTCTTTCAAAGCCAATCTTCCAGTAGAGCTGTGGTGCTATATAGTCAATATAACCCTTCTCTGCCCAAAGAGGGACATCCGCAAACAGTTCATCATAATTGGAAAGTCCGTTAGTCTGACTTCCTTCAGGGTCTTGCTTGATATTCCTATGGATTCCGAAAGGTGAAATACCGAATCTCACCCAAGGCTTGATCTGCGAGATTGCCTCATGAACATCCCTTATCAGTATCTCGACATTGTGCCTTCTCCAATCTCCCTTTGTCTCCTCTGTATATCCTGCTGGCTTTCCATATTTCTCAAAAGACTTGCCATCAGGGAACTCCTCTCCTGCTATTGGATATGGATAGAAATAATCATCAAAATGGATGGCATCAACATCGTATCTGGAAACCAGATCCGCTATAACCTTAACTGTATGCTCCCTGGCAGCAGGTTCAGCCGGATCAAAATACAACTGCTTTCCGTACTTTAAGAATATGTCCGGATTCTTAAAATACAGATGGTCTTTCCACAGAACCTCAGTATCATCAGATGTCACTCTATAAGGGTTAAGCCATGCATGAAGTTCCATTCCCCTTTTGTGACTCTCGTCAATCATAAACTGAAGAGGATCCCAATATGGATTTGGTGCCTTTCCCTGCTCTCCTGTCAGAAACCTTGTCCATGGCTCCAGCTCAGAAGGGAAAAAGGCATCAGCCTGAGGTCTTACCTGAAAGATTACAGCGTTGCAACCGGCAGACTGAAGAATATCAAGAGTCTCGATAAACCATTTCTGGATCTCTTCGGTTGTCATTGTCTTTATTGTCTGATTCCCGACGATGTGAAGCCATGCCCCACGAAACTCTCGTTTGTCCGACTTTGATGCGTCTGCAGCACATGAGCTGAACATCAAAAGCAACGCACCCAAAATGAATAATCTTACAAATCCCTTCTTCATAAACAAGACGCTTTAATGACTTCTAAGTTACAAATTATTTGCTCATTATTTCATGGGACCATATAGCATGTATAAAATAAAAAGGCGGTATCAACTAGTGACACCGCCCATATTGTATTTAATGCTAAATACTAGATAGGATTTGCTCTCTTTGTGTAGCTTGCTCCGGCTGCAGGAACGATTGGTCCCTGGAACTTACGAGTTGCTCCGCTTTGAGGGTTATAGATCACATCAGCAACGTT
>JAKSJT010000148.1 GCA_024402125.1 Bacteroidales bacterium | reverse complement strand
CCAGGTCGATATATGGTATATACTATATAGTGCTCAGAATTGGGAATTCTTTAGTCAATAATTTTACATATTGTTTTAGCGGTTTTAAAACGTTTTTAACATCTAGAATGAGATAATTAATAAAATTTACTAACCAAGAAGTCGAAACCACATCCTATATAAAACTAATACTGATTGATATTCTTAAGACACTAACATCTTATTACAAGATAATCATCTTTATATTATCATTATGAAAAAAGAACTAACAGCTAAAAGTTCTTGCATTAGCAAGACTCTTGCGGCAATGGCGTTCTCCACAGCTCTAGTTTGTGGACCTACAGCACTTGCTGCAGAAAATTCAAGCTTGGCGAGCGTTAGTGCAGAAATGCAGCAGAGTACTATCTATGGTACTGTTGTAGATGCACAGGGTCAGCCAATCCCAGGTGCTACAGTTGTTATCAAGGGTACAACCCGTGGAACAATGACAGCATCAGACGGATCATTCAGCATCAATGCTAAGGTTGGCGCACAGCTCGAAATCTCATGTATCGGTTATGCAACCCAGACAGTTTCAGCATCAAATAATGCTAAGATCGTTCTTCAGGAAGATACAGAATTCCTTGATGAGGTTGTTGTAGTCGGCTTCGGTACACAGAAGAAGATTAACCTTACTGGTGCCGTTACTTCTGTAGACGTTGAGAAGACATTCGGTAGCAAGCCTCTCTCCGATGTTTCTAAGGGTCTCCAGGGAACTGTTCCTGGTCTTTCAGTTGTTTATAACACAAACGACTTGACAGCCAGCCCAACAATGAAGATTCGTGGTACAGGTTCTATCAACGGTGATAACAAGCCTCTTATCCTCGTTGATGGTGTTGAGGTTCCAGACCTCTCATTCGTGAACCCAGATAATATCAAGAGCATTTCTGTCCTTAAGGATGCTGCTTCTTCATCTATTTATGGATCAAGAGCTGCATGGGGCGTTGTCCTCATCACATCTAAGGATGGTTCAGGTGCTAAGGATAAGGTTACTATCACATATTCTAACAACTACTCATGGAACCAGGCAATTGGTCTTCCTCACTACATCACAGATAAGGAAGGTGTCCTTGCTCAGCTCGAGGAAGGTATCCTTGCTCAGAAGAATGTAGATGGTACAAGAATCGAGGCATTCGGTATGTATTTCGATTCAATGCAGGAAGGAATTACACGTTGGTTCGACAAGTATTCAGGAAACCTTTCAAATCCTGTTTACAAGTATGGTGAGGACTATGAGTTCCAGGGTTCTACTCCTTATTACTATAGAGTAGCTGATCCTAACAAGGAGCTCTTCAAGACAGCTCTTTCTAAGACTCACAACCTTAACGTATCAGGAAACACAGGTTCTACAAACTATAACATCAGCTTGGGTTACACAATGACAGACGGTAACCTTAGAGCAGCTGAGGAGAACAATGTAAAGAGATACAACCTCAACCTTTCTTCTAACACACAGATCAAGCCTTGGCTTAATGTTGGTACAAAGGTTATGTACGTAGAGAAGGACTTCACATATCCATACGGTTACGAGTCTAGTGACGGTGCTATGGGTCTTCTTTACTACACAATGCGTTTCCCTGCATTCTTCCCATTCGGTATTTCTGATGGTGGTCCAAAGGACGCAAACGGCAACCCAACAACATCTGCTGGAACAGCTGAAGGTCTTTACTTCCGTCATGGTAACGGTTGGCTCGTTGGTGAAAGCACAAACAAGTCTAACGACAGATACCTCACACTCGGTGGAAACGTAAGAATTAACCTTGCTCCTGGTCTTACTCTCACAGCTGATTATACAAGAGGCACATATGATTATCAGCAGAGAGCTATGCGTCAGCCTTACTATGTTGCTAACTGGTCATTCCCTTCAAAGGCATCTGTGACTACAACTAACAACATTAGCAGAACTTTCGTTAGCAGAGTTACTAACACAACAAATGCATATGTAGACTATGTATTTGATATCAACGGTGAGCATAACTTCGCTATCAAGGGCGGTTTCAACGCAGAAGATCTTAGATACAACAGCCAGTCACTTTCTGTAAACGGTGTTCAGAATGTTAACATTCCTACATTGAACCTTACAGACAAGAACAAGGAAGCTACTGTTTCAGAGGCATTGAGAGACAGAGCTACTGCTGGTTTCTTCGCAAGAGTAAACTATAACTACAAGGAGAAGTATCTCCTCGAGCTCAACGGTCGTTATGATGGTTCTTCATCATTCCGTCCTGGAAAGCAGTGGGCATTCTTCCCATCAGCTTCTGCTGGTTATAAGATTTCTGAGGAGCCTTTCTGGGCTAATGTCAAGAAGTATGTTCCTACAATGAAGATCAGAGCTTCTTATGGTTCAGTTGGTAACCAGGCACTTTCTTCATGGTATCCTTATATCCCTACACTTTCTACACAGACAGTTAGCTGGATTGGTGCTGATGGAAATCAGTCAACAACAGTTTCTACTCCTGCAGCAGTTAACCCTGATATGACATGGGAGACTATCACAACTCTCGACCTTGGTTTCGATGCAGGTCTTTTGAACAACGAACTCAATATCGGTTTCGACTGGTATACACGTACAAACAACGGTATGCTTGTTAACGGTAACGAGATCATTAGATACGTAGGTATCGCTTCTGCACCTCTTGAGAATGGTGGTAACATGAGAACAAACGGTTGGGAACTCCAGATCGACTACAACCACTCATTCAACAGAGACCTCCAGGTTTACGGTACATTCACACTCTCTGACTCTAAGTCTAAGATCACAAAGTGGAACAACACAACAGGTGCTCTTAACGGTTACTACGAGGGTAAGGAGATTGGTGAAATCTGGGGATTCACAACAGACAGATACTATACAGCTGCTGACTTTGATGCAAATGGTGCACCAAAGGATGGCATTTCTCAGAAACTTCTTCAGAATGGTTCATTCGTATTCGGTCCTGGTGACATCAAGTACAAGGATTTGAATGGTGACAAGGAAATCAGCACAGGAAAGGGTACTATCAAGGATCATGGTGACCTTACAAGAATCGGTAACGCTCTTCCTAGATACGAGTATTCACTCCGTCTTGGTGCTATTTTCAAGGGCTTCGATTTCGAAATGCTTCTCCAGGGTGTTGGTAAGAGAGATATGTGGACAACATCTTCACTCTTCATCCCTCATGCAGCAGGTGCTCAGATGAATATCTTCGAGGAGCAGCTTGACTACTGGACAGAGAGCAATCAGAACGCAAGATTCCCTCGTCCATACATCAATGGTGCATTCGGTTCACTCGCAGGTCTTCCTGGAAACTCTGGTATCAACAACTTTGCTCCTCAGACAAAGTACCTCAACAACCTTGCTTATCTTAGAGTTAAGAACGTAACACTTGGTTACACTATTCCTTCTAAGCTTACAAACAAGATTTCTGTTGATAAGGCACGCGTATACTTCAGTGTACAGAACCTTCTTACATTCGATAAGATCGGTGGTGTAATGGATCCTGAACTTACAGGTGGTTGGTCAAGCTCAACAGTCAATGGTGTCGATATGACATATGCTGGTCGTGCAATGCCATTCAACCGTCAGTGGTCTGTAGGTGTTCAAGTTTCATTCTAATTAATTCGATACAAGTATGAAAAATATATTTCTAAAATCAGCAATGGCTGTCCTCGCCGCTTTTGCAATCAGTGGCTGTAGTGACTATTTGGACAGGACACCATTGGATAGCAATTCAGATGCAACAAACTGGTCATCTGAGGCTTCTATCCAGCAGTTCTCATGGAAGTTCTATAGCTATCTTTCATCATTCAGCTATGGTTCAGGTTGGACACGTGGACAGTACCATGGAGAGGCTTTGACAGATGACTATTCAACTGAGTCATTCTCTGAGTTTACTAAGACAGTTCCTAACTCTTCATCAGCTTGGAATACTCCTTATGATGTAATTCGTGAAGCTAATATCATGCTTGCACGTATTGACAAGGTTCCAGGACTTTCTGAGGCAGCAGCTAATCACTGGAAGGGTGTTGCTCGTTTCTTCAGAGCTCTCTATCACTTCCAGCTCGTTCAGACATACGGTGACGTTGTTTGGGTTGGTGAGGAAATCGACTATGCAAAGGAAGAGAATGTAACTAAGGCTCGTGATTCACGCGTTCTCGTTATGGATAACGTAGTTGCAGATCTTCAGTTCGCAGCAGACAATTGCTATACTCCAGCTAATGCAGGTGTTAACACAGTTAACTGCTATGTAGCTGCAGCACTTCTTTCTCGCGTAGCTCTCTATGAGGGTGCATGGGAGAAGTATCACAATGTGGCAGGCGGTCATGCTGATCAGTTCTACACAGCTGCTAAGAACGCTGCTAATAAGGTTATCGAAAGTGGTCTCTATCAGGTTTCTGACAACTATAAGGGAATCTACACAGCTCGTAGCCTTGCAGGTAATAGCGAAGTTCTCCTTTACAAGGTTTACTCTCTTGCTAATGTAAATGGTGGTAAGGTAACTGTTGGTCATACTCAGTATGGTTATGTGGTTTCTTCAACTCCTACATGGGGTCTTACAAAGAGTGCTATCGAGAACTATGCAATGGCTGATGGTCTTCCTGTTCACATGAGCTCTTCTTACTCTGATAAGACAATGGACGGTATGTTTACAAATAGAGACAAGAGACTTTCTGCAACAGTTTCTACAGAGGTTCTTCCTGTTTCTAAAATGGAGTACTCTTTCAGACTTATCAACAGTACAATCTCTACAACAGGTTTCTGGACATACAAGTATTTGAATATGTCATGGCTTGATCAGGACGATAAGGGCCACTATGTTGACGGTTCTATCTCTCAGGTATGGAATGGTCCTAACAATGATACATATGGTCCTATCTTCCAGTATTCAGAGGTTCTCGAGAACTATGCTGAGGCATGTGCAGAGCTTGGTTCTTGCTCACAGGCTGACCTTGATAAGTCCGTTAACCTTCTTCGTCAGAAGCATGGTGGTATCCCAGCTCTTACAGTTTCTGGAACAAACGTTTCTGTAAACGGTACAGCTATCACAAAGGATCCTAAGGATCCTGCTGCTAATGTTCTTATCCAGGAGCTTCGTCGTGATCGTAGAAGTGAACTTATGACAGATGGTTTCCGTCATGCAGACCTTATGAGATGGGCTCTCGGTGCTAATCTTGATACAAAGAAGAATCCTGACGGATACGTTGGCGCTTCTCAGGCAGCTATCGAGGACTACTACAAGAAGAGTGGTTCAACAGCAGCTTGGGCTGATGTTCTTGCTAAGAACTTCTTCACAAAGGACGGTTACAAGTCTCCATATAACACATCAGCTGTTGGTGCAGAAGGTGCTCAGGTTGACCGTGTATGGGATGACAAGTACTATCTTGAACCAGTTCCTGCTGGACAGATTCTTCTTGACCCACAGCTTGGTCAGAACGAGGGTTGGAAATAATAAAATCTAAATATAAATAAAGATTGGAGGAGGCTCAATAGATTGGGCCTCCTCTTTCTTTTTGTCCTGGTGGTAGTGTAAATAGTCAAACTTTCGTTACATTTGTATTTGTCGTGTATAAGTTAAATAACTAAAAGATTAGAAGATATGACACCTATCGTAGTTATCGCAGCAATTGCTGGCTATTTCGCCCTGTTGTTTTTGATTTCATGGGCAGTCAACAGAAACAATGACGGCTCGACTGCCTTTACGAGTAAAGTTCCATGGTGGGTGTCTGCCATTGCGACAATGGGTGCTGCTATATCTGGAGTGACATTCATTTCGGTGCCGGGTATGGTTATCGGTAAGGAATGGTCTTATCTTCAGATGTGCCTTGGTTTCATTGTCGGATATTTTGTTATCGCATATGTACTGATCCCTTTATTCTATAAGAGAAACCTTATCAGTATTTATGGATATTTGGATTCAAGGTATGGAACATCATCATATAAGACTGGTGCATGGTTCTTCTTTATTTCAAAGATGCTCGGCGCCGCAGTCAGATTCTACGTGGTATGTATAGTACTTCAGACTCTGGTGTTCGGACCTCTTGGAATTCCTTTCGTTTTCAATGTAATCGTAACTATAGCTCTTATTTTCCTTTACACACTTCAGGGTGGTGTTAAGACAGTTATCTGGACAGATACTCTAAAGAGCCTTTGCCTTATTCTTTCGGTTGTTCTTTCAATTGTGTTTATTGCGAAGGGACTCGGACTTGGCTTTGGTGACTTTATTGAAAAGGTGTCAAAGGACGGTCATACAAGATTATTCTATTTTGATGATCCAAAGAGCGGACTATATTTCTGGAAACAGTTTGTTTCAGGTGTGTTCATGGTAATTGCAATGACAGGTCTTGATCAGGATATGACGCAGAGAAGCCTTGCCTGCAAGGACCCTAAGAGTGCTCAGAAGAGCCTTATTTCAGCGACATTCTCTCAGACTGTAGTGATCTTCCTTTTCCTTGTGCTCGGTTCAATTCTTATGATCTACTATAGCACAGTAATTGGTTCGGAGTTTCCATCAAATACAGATGACCTGTTTGGACTCGTTGCAACCCATAGCTCAATTCCGGTGATTGTAGGAATTCTATTTATTGTTGGTCTTGTTTCTGCAGCTTACTCAGCAGCAGGATCAGCCCTCACAGCTCTTACTACATCATTTACTATCGATATCCTTGAGACAAATAAGAAGAATGACGATACGCTTCTGGAGAAGACCAGAAAGAATGTTCATCTTCTTATGGCTGCTATCATGGGTGTTGTGATCGTGGTGTTCTATTTCCTTAATAGTCAGGATGCAATCAGTGCCGTTTATACAATTGCTAGTTACACATACGGACCTATCCTTGGATTATTCGCATTCGGTATGTTCTGCCAGAAGCAGGTAAGGGATAAGTTTGTTCCTATCGTATGTATTGCAGCACCTATCATTTCTCTTGTTACAAAGATTTGGTTGGATAAAGCATTCCAGTATACAATGGGCTTTGAA
This sequence comes from Bacteroidales bacterium, assembly GCA_024402125.1. Classification (GTDB taxonomy): domain Bacteria; phylum Bacteroidota; class Bacteroidia; order Bacteroidales; family UBA932; genus Cryptobacteroides. The sequence goes on along the minus strand of JAKSJT010000148.1, from coordinate 155 downwards.
CTGCTTCTTTTCAATGCGACAGTAACTATCATTGGTCTTTGTTTGTTGATTAAATCAGACAAATAAGTGTGGATGTCCGCATTTAAGTAGCTGTTTTTAAAAACAATAGTTCGTTAATTTTATAAATATTACGCCACGGCGCGAACGCCGTAGAA
>JAKSJT010000147.1 GCA_024402125.1 Bacteroidales bacterium | reverse complement strand
TTATACTTGAACTTGAAAAAGCCTTTGAGAAGAGTCCAGATCGCACCCCAGAAAACAATAAGAGTACTGAGGACGGTAGCCATATGGACTGTTACCGTAAAATCAAGGAAACCTTCAGACTCTACGCCTGCGAGCTCCTTGAAAATCATTAGATGTCCGCTACTGCTGACCGGAAGGAATTCTGTCAATCCCTGTACTAGACCAAGTACGATAGCCTGCCACCACTCCATTACTTATTCTCCTTTTCGTTTTTGGGTTCTGACTTATCCATAATTGCGACAATCTCAATGATGATACCGCAAACGATCACTATCGGAGCAGCCACAAGCCTTCTGAAATCAAAGATCGCATAGTTGAATACCTGAGGATCCTTGCTTCCACCTCCTGTCATCAAAATATATCCGGCCACCATCACAAGGAGACCAATAATAAGCAGTTTAATACCCTTTGGGGTCATTGCCATCTTTTCCATAACACTAATAATAAAGATCGTCTTTTCTAAGTGAGACAAGTTTGTTGACAACAAAGTATGTGCTGACTAGACATATCACAATTCCGCTGACAAGCACTATTCCCATTACAAGGAGAAGCATATCCATACTGAACACTTCAAACAGCTGAACAAACTCCTGTCTTAAGAAATACATGCCGGCAACAAGAAGAGCAATAGCTATCAAGGCAGCAATGATTCCCTGGAAAACAGCTTGAACCATAAAAGGAGCACGGATAAACCCTCTGGTCGCTCCGACAAGCTTCATGGTGTGGATTGAGAATCTCTTTGAGAACACGTTGAGTCTCACAGTATTGTTAATAAGGACAAACGAGATGAACATCAACAGAATCATGAATATGCCAAGGAACGTCTCGATCTTGCTGAGATTCTGGTTAAGAGCATCAACTAATGACTGCTGATACACAACCTCATCAACTAGAGGAGATGCGGCAAGAGCCGCTTTGACAACTTCAAGACTATCTGCCGAGACATAGTCTGCCTTCAAAGTCACTTCAACTGAAATTGGGATAGGTGAAGTCTCGAAAACACTCAAAAAGTCAGCCCCCAGCATCTCTGCCATCTCGGCTGTACCCTGCTCTTTTGAAATGAATTCGGAACTGCGAATAAATGGCATTTCATTCATCTTGTCCTGAAGAAGAATCGCCTCCGCCTCAGAGACTTCAGGCTTCATCATAACAGATACCTGCATGTTTTCCTTAAAGTAGTCGGAAACACTTGATGCATTGACAAGAAGAAGGCTTGCCGCTCCTATAAGCAGCAAAACAAGACTGATACTAATGACTGTCGACAAATACGAACCAGCCAGTCTTCTTCTGATTATCTTTCCTTCCTGAGTATTTCCTTCTCTAGCCATAAACGCATTATATCCCAAATTGCTCTCAAATATAGTGAAATATCGAAATATCAAAAAAAATTCTTACCTTTGTTCATAATGTGCCTAAAGGCACGAAGCGAATTTTATACAGAAGAAAAGTTATGGGAGAGTCCACTAAAAGAGTCCTTTTTGTAAACTCAGAGATTACACCTTACCTTCCTGAAACCGAGATTTCAAAAATCGGAAGATTCCTTCCACAGGGAATCCAGGAGAAGAAGAAGGAAATCAGATCATTCATGCCTCGCTATGGATGTATCAATGAGAGAAAGAACCAGCTCCATGAGGTTATCAGACTTTCGGGTATGAATATCATCATCGGAGACGTTGACAGACCTCTTGTTATCAAGGTCGCATCTATTTCAGCAGCTAGAATGCAGGTATATTTCATCGACAACGAAGATTACTTCAAGCGCAAGCTTGTTTTCAACGATGCCGACGGAAAGTTCTTCGAGGATAACGCAGAAAGAGCAATCTTCTTCGCTCGCGGAGTTCTTGAGACTGTAAAGAAGCTTCGCTGGGCTCCAGATGTTATCCACTGCCAGGGTTGGATTTCACACATCCTTCCAGTATATCTCAAAAAGGCATACAAGGATGATCCAATTTTTGCTAACAGCAAAGTTGTGCTTTCACTCTATGACGAAGTAGGTGGTGAGACCTTCTCAGAAAACTTCCAGAAACTCGCAGCTTTCGGTAGTGTTACAGAAGAGGATATGCCACTTCTAGCTAACCCTACTGGCATAAATCTTGCTCTAACAGCAGCTCAGTACTCAGACGGAATTATCTTCGGATCAGAGAACATCAGCCAGGAAATTCTTGATGGTTGTGCAAAGCTTGGAGTTCCTACACTTCCATTCAACAAGGAAGCAATGGAAAGCGGCTCATACATCGATGAGTACAACAGTTTTTATGATCAGTTGTAAACACATGAATTTTAATCCAACAAAGTTCGTAGGAAAACTAATACTAGGAGCAGCAGCATCAGCTTGCTGCTTTTCTTGCATTGGAGTAGACAATCATTTAGGAGAAAGTCTTCTTCCTACAGATCAGCAGTATGACATTCATACTATAGAGTTCTATATCGACGATATCGAAACAAGAAAAACAGACAGCCTCTCTGCCTATTCTTCAACCAGAATCACAGTTGGCTCTGTTAGAGATGACGACTTCGGTCTATCTACTAGATCAAGCGCACTGACACTTGTTCCTATAATCGATACACTTGACTTCGGTCAGAGTCCTGTTTTCAAGCAGTTCCACTTCTCAGCAGTTAAGGATACCATCTCTTATCCTAACCCTGACCAGAGAAACATTATCCAGAACATCAATGTTTATGAGTTGGAGTCTGCGCTTGACATAAAGGATACATATTACATTAAGGACGAAGTTAAGTACTCTCCTAAGAGAATTACTAAAGGCGTTCCAGTATATAACGGAGGAGATTCACTTTCATTCGACTTCTCAAAGGAGTTTGGTGAGAAATACATGAAAATCCTTCTGTCAGACATGGACTCACTTAACCACTACACAAAGAAGTTCCCAGGTATCTATATCACTTGTGATGATCCCATGAGCAATGGTGGACGAGTTAACATGTTCAAGCTCGGTCTTAATTTCAACAAGGAATACGGCTATTTGGAGAGCAACTTCGCTGAACTCAAGTTCTCCAGCACATATAATGGAGTAAAGAAGGACACATCTTTCTTCTTCTACTTCGGTGCAGCTGAATTCCAGAATGTTGATTCTCTCATGAGAAGCAACTCTACAATCAACCAGGTTTGCTTCAACAAGTCTACTTATGAGTCTAAGGCAGGTAAAGCAGGTGATGTTATCAAGCTTGAAGGTGGAGCTGGTCTTAAGCCTGTAATCAAGGCTACCGAACTTAGAAAAAAGGCTCTTGCTGAAATCAGCAAATACGGAGACCCTAGCAAGGCTGTAGTATCAAAAGCTACTCTCGTCCTCCCTTATGTTGATCCACAGGATGAAGACCTAATGGCAAAGTACCCAGAGGTTCTAAGTCCAACCGTTAAAATTGTTACGGACGAGTCTGCTTCATACGCAAACCTCACCGATGCTAGTATCTCAGATGAAAACCAGGGCGACATCAACAGATCTCTCTGTGTGTATACACCTGATATCACTCATCATATGCAGGAAATCATCAATCGTGACGAGACTACTACCAAGTATTCAAACTTCGATATCTGGCTCCTTACTATGGCATATGAGGTTATCGAAACAAAGACTAGCGGTAATAACGACATGAGTGAGTTCTACAGACAGATGGCCTATAACCAGTACTATAACAGTATGTATGGTGGCTATGGCGGATATGGCTATGGTGGATACGGCGGTTATGGCGGATACGGCTATGATAACTACAGCAGTTATTATACTCTTATGATGATGGCTCAGTATGCTAGCAGCGGTTCTTCAACTACAGAGAAGAAAAAGGCTCTTGATAAGGATCGTTACTACAATGCAACTCTTGTTGGTCCAACAGCTAACACAGAGAATCGTCCAAAGCTTAAGCTTACAATCGCTATACCTAAGCAATAAAACAACCTACTATATCGAGATGAAGGCGGCCTGACGGTCGCCTTCATTCGTATTGTACGGGTCCTAGCGAAAGACGAAAAAAGCCGACCTCAAAGGGCCGGCTATAATTTTCACGAGATTATTCGTTAAAATTACTTGTTTGCGATCTTCTCAGAAACCTTATCAATAGCATCCTGAACAGTTGCAATTGTTGCAGTCTCCTCATCTGGAATCTTAATACCGAATACACGCTCGAACTCCATAAGAAGCTCTACTGTGTCAAGTGAATCAGCACCGAGATCATTTGTGAAGTTAGCAGACTCAGTAACCTCTGACTCTTCAACGCCAAGCTTGTCAACGATGATCGCCTTAACCTGTTTTACGATTTCTTCGTTTGTCATGATTGTAAAAATTAAGTTATGTTTTAAAATACACTTTCAAGGAATATTATGCAAAAATAGTGATTTTTTTGTAAAAAAGAAGATTTGCTACCTAATTCTGTGAATTTGGACGGCTCAGCTTCCACCATATTCTCAGTCCGTTCAATGAATTAAGGAAGTAGAATGAGTACTTTACGATATAGATAGTTGAGTAAGAATTGTCTATCTTATGGAGCCACATCCAGATAGAAAATACATTCACCAAAATCCAAATGAACCACTGGTCAGCATAAGCTAGAGACATCAAAACCTGTCCAAGGATATTAAGTCCCATAACAACTGCATCAAGGAGTACTGCTGTCTTTAAGAATCCCATTGCTGCTTCCTGACTATCAACAAAGCCTAGGATCAAATAGGCAACTACTGTTCCCACCAGAAATGCGACACCAGTAATAGCCCAACTCTTAGCATCCAACCTTCTTGCCTTCACCTGCTCAGATCCATGAGCTCCTCTTTTCTTCCAGTTGAAAAAACCCACGAACTGCATAGGGAGGAAGTACAGAATATGTAAAGCTGCGTTGCCCACATATCCGCTTTGGAATAAGGCAACTGAATAAATTGTAACATCGAGTACTCCAAACAGGAAGGTCCAAATGTTTCCATTAGCGGAAAGGACAGTATTCAGAACTCCGGCAATAGCACCAATAGATGCTACTATTAGCATTACTTTTCCACTGTCTGCAGAGGAAATCTTGAAGTAATTGGTGACAATTACTGCTATGATCATTCCGACAAGAATCAAGACGTTGATAATCGTATTAAGCGTCTTCTCAGTTTGCTGTTTCATCTGTATTGTTATTCAATTGTTCTTTAATTCTACTTGCTAATAATGGACCAACCATTGATGCCAGCTCTTCAAGTGGAGCGGCTGCCACCCTTGCTACACTTCCATATCGGCTAAGAAGTCTCTGCTCTGTCTTTTCGCCTACGCCAGTTATCTCAGACAGTGCCGATTTAACTTGGGCCTTACTACGAAGGTTTCTATGGAATGTGATACCGAATCTATGCGCCTCGTCTCGAATCTGCTGAAGAACCTTAAGAGCCTGGGAGTTCCTGTCAATAAATAGAGGATATGGATCTCCTACCCTAATGACTTCCTCAAGTCTTTTAGCTAGACCAATCACCGTCAGTTTCTCTGTAAGGCCTAGCTCGCTTAAGGCCTGATAAGCGAAATCCAACTGGCCTTTACCTCCATCAATAACGATAAGCTGAGGAAGGTCATCGGGATTCTCTGCCAGCATTCTAGAGTAACGTCTATTGACAACTTCTTTCATTGAAGCATAGTCATTGGCTCCAATGACAGTTTTTATCTTGAATCTTCTGTAATCCTTTTTCGATGGGACACCGTTTCTAAATACAACACAGGAAGCAACTGGATTTGTTCCTTGAATGTTTGAGTTATCGAAACACTCCATATGAACCGGCAGCTCCTTCATGCCGATTGCCTTCTGAAGCTCCTGAAGCACCATGTTCTTGAACTCTTCCGGATTGGTATGCTCCTTTTGCTTTATCGTATTGAACTTGTATTCACGGGCATTCTTGGCACTAAGCTCAAGTAGGGACAGCTTATCTCCCCTAACCGGTATCTTGAACTCAACTCCTTCGATTTCCACGTCGGGCATAAAAGGAACTATCACTTCTTTTGAAAGGCTTCCAAACTTGGATTCAATCTCCGCGATGAACTCACTAAGGACAGCTGCGTCATCCTCTTCGATATTCATTTTAAAGCCCAGATTGAGCGATTGAACAACAGATCCTCCTCTTACTCTAAGGAAGTTTCCGAAGGCCTCATTCGCTTCAAAAACAAGCGAGAATACGTCAACATTGCTTTCTGCTGCAGAAGATATGATCGACTTCGAATAGTGCTTTTTCAGGGACTCAATCTTTTCCTTGTACACCTGTGCATCCTCGAAGCGCCACTCTGAAGCAGCCTTGTTCATCAGCTCAGAATACTGCGAGATAATTTCATTCACCCCTCCCTTAAGGAGTCTCTTGATATCCTCTATCCAGACATTGTACTCCTCTATTGAGATCTTACCTACGCAGCACCCCTTGCACTTTCCGATATGGAAGTCAAGACATGGTCTGAATTTACCTCTAAGAAGAGACTCAGATGAAAGATTGAGCTTGCAAGACCTGAGTGGATAAGTATCGCGAATGAATTCCAGTAGATAATTAGCATGAGATATAGCACTATAAGGGCCAAAATAATATCCCCCCCTTTTATCCACTCTTCTTGTCAGGAATACTCTAGGGAATGTCTCCTTAGTTATACAAATCCAAGGATAGGTTTTTGAGTCCTTCAATAGGATGTTGTACTTAGGCTTATACTGCTTGATAAGGTTATTTTCAAGTAGCAGAGCATCCGCCTCCGAGTCCACAACTGAGAACTGGGCATCTGCAATCTTACTCACAAGGATCCTGGTCTTTGTGTTAAGACGCGAAGGGTCGACAAAGTACTGCGCAACTCTCTTGTGCAAGTCCTTTGCTTTACCGACATAGATCACAGTCCCCTCTGCATCATAATAACGATACACACCTGGGGAGTGTGGAAATGTCTCTATTTTCTCCTTAACTGTCATGCTTTAATTGGACTCCAAATTTAGACAAATAACGCAATATATGCCAACAAAAAAAGGAGCCTCAAAATTGAGACTCCTCTATTTAGCATTGATGTTAATCAATTACTTTGCATCCTTACGAGGTCCGCGTCCACCACGACGGTTACCACGATCATTGCGACCCTGACGACCGTTCTGTGCAGGAGCCTGTGCATTAGCTGCAATACCTGCGTTAGGAGTAAGATCCTGCTTGCCATCACGCTCACCGTTGCAGATCCAAACCTTGATACCGAGGGTACCAACCGTTCTATTCGCACATACGAGT
>JAKSJT010000146.1 GCA_024402125.1 Bacteroidales bacterium | reverse complement strand
AAAGAATAAACTTTTGGAAGACTTCTATTTGTACTAAAAAACACATTCTTCTTCATACTAAATACTTGAATTATTATTTGGCCCAAAGAAGCCATGTATCAAAATAATAAACATTTACCGTTCCTTCGCCATTCATAGGTGTTGGAGTAGGTACTGGTTGAACCTCTCCAGCTATAGCAGATCTAAGATCCTTAAGGACTCTTTCTGCCTGATAGATCTCTACGCCTTCAGCACGGAATTCGTGACCACCGTAGATACGTCCCAAATGTGATATTTTAGGAAGTACTGCAGCAAGGTTCTGCTCGAATTCCTCAAGAGAAAGGCATGTATCAAGCCACATCCAAAGGTATCCGTTGAGAGCATCTCCACTGAATAGGATGTTGTCAGTCTCGTCAATGAACATGATTCCTCCAGGAGTATGGCCACCAAGAGCGATAGTCTTGATCACCTTATCGCCCAAATCAACTGACTGCCCTTCATTGAGCATATTGATCTTATAAGGATCGTATGCCTTGATATCAGCGACATTCTTCTTTACAGCCTCCTTGTCATAAACGAAATCCTTTGAGTTTGAAGCAACATAAGCCTCAAGGTCAGGATTGTTCAGAGGATTCATCTCATAGAAGATATCCATATCCTTCTCCGGCATCCAAACTTCAGTAAACTGATAGTTTGCACCGACATGGTCAGGATGTCCATGAGTATTCACAACGATAAGAGGAAGGTCTGTAAGACTTCTTACAAGACCGGAGAGATCTCCGACACCGATTCCAGTGTCAATGAGCATCGCATACTTTGTTCCCGTCACAAGATAACAAGTAGCGTCGCCATGCTCGCTGATAAGCCAAACGTTTCCAACAGACTGAGAAGGAGTAATATCCTTAACGGTGAACCAGCCCTCCTGCTCACTGATCATGCCATGTCGACCACAGTCAGCAGTCTTCGGAGCACATGATGCCAATGCAAAAAGTGCAATGATTGCAAGAAATATTAATCTTTTCATATCTTAATTTTCAAATGCGTCAGACCATAAGGCCTGACGCAAATGATATTTAGAAGTTAACTACTATTCTATTAGTACTTAGGGTTCTGCTTAATTGCCTTGTTAACGTCAATCTCATTCTGTGGGAATGGGAGATAGTCATCACGGCCAACTGTCCAGCTGTGATCAGGATAGTCGTTAGGTGTGTATGACACGCTATATGTGTACTGCCATGAATGGTAAGTAGCATCATTAGGATCGTTAGAAGGATCAGGAGTAATTGTGAATGTAGGGAGCTGTGCAGACTTCTGTGCAAGTACTGTAGGAGCATCACCCCATCTCTTAAGATCCTGGAAACGAACACCGTCCATAGCAAGCTCAAGACGACGCTCCTTCTTGATGATGTCAAGGTTGATATCTGAAATTGGAGCAAGACCAGCACGAGCACGTAACTCGTTCACATAGTTGATAGCGTCCTGCTTATGGTTCTTAAGACCTGCCTCAGCAGCAAGAAGAAGAACGTCATCATACTTGAATACTGGAGTGTTAGCCTGGTTAGCATGCCACATACCTACGCTCTCATCATCACGGCTAACAAGCCACTTGAGACGAAGGTAACCTTCACTGTTGTAGTAAGACTTCTCAGAAGGGATACCGATACCGATTTCAGCAAGCTTTGAATAAGGAACGATCCAAGCAGTTACACGCTTTCCGTTCTCACCTTCCTCAGCTACGAATGCATCGTAGAGATCCTTTGGAACCTGACACTGGCTGTAACCTGTCTCAGAGAAGTTATGGAACTCACGGCAATCTGTTCCAGGGAAGAATGTGTATGAGAATGGCCAGTTCCAGAGGATACCATGCCATCCGTCCTGAGCGTATGCATTTGTCATATCGAAATGACGGCAGTGCTCATAAACATACTCCTCACATCCGTTAGCAGCAATATGGTAAAGCTTTCTTACATCGTCGATGAGACCGAAGTTCTTTGAGTTGATAACAGCTGTAAGAACATTGAATGCATCCTCTTCCTTACCCATGTACATATATACCTTTCCAAGGAGTGTACGAGCAGCATCGATTGTGAAACGGATAGAACCATCCTTGTCACCCTTACCGTTACGCTGTGTAAGCTTTCCACCACTGATGATTTCCTCAAGTTCCTTTGATACGAATGCCCAAAGGTCAGCGATCTCAGCATTTGGAGCCTGGAACTCATCTGTTGTTGCAAGAACATGATCTACGAGTGGAACTCTACCCCAAAGTGTGATAAGGTCATAGTAAGCAAGAGCACGAAGTCCACGGCACTCAGCAATATTGCGAGCCTTGATTGCACTATCATTTGCATCGAACTTCTCAAGAACAATATTACAGAGGTAAATGCTCTCGTAAAGCTCCTTATAAGTAGTAGTGATCCATGAGTTGGTAGATACAAGGTGCATCTCCCACATCTGCTGGAGGTCAGTCTGGTCTGTACGTGAAGAACCTGTACGGATATCATCTGAAAGAAGGTTCTTCATAAGGAATGTGTTGATATATGCTCCAATAGAAGGCTTACCTGTAAGAACCTTTCGTGAAGCAGCATATGCTGCAGCTGTAGCCTGCTCACAGTCATCATCAGTCACGTAGAATGTCATCTCACCTGTAACACCCATCTGAGGGATATCGAGGAGATTTGTATCACAAGAGCTGAAAAGAAGAGCAACCGCTGCAAATCCTGATATTAATTTTGTTGATTTCATTGTCTACAGAGATTAGAATGTAAGTGAAAGTCCGAATACAACCTTTCTAGTAGTAGAATAGTTACCATAGTCAACACCCATACCAGAAGTTGAAGAAGCTGATGCCTCAGGATCCATACCTGGATACTTTGTGAAGAGGAACCAGTTGTCAAGAGATGCATAAACGCGAAGCTTCTCAATAGCTGCCTTCTTTGTAATTGCATTAGGAAGAGTATAACCGAGCTGGATCTGCTTGATACGGAAGTAAGAACCGTCAAATACAAGGTGATTTGAAAGGTTGTACTTCTCAGCGTTTGTTACAGCTGGCTTAGCGTACTTACCATTAGGATTCTGTGGAGTCCAACGCTGATCGAAGAGTTCCTTAAGTGAGTAAGAAATGTTGAAGTACTGGTATGCCATGAAGAGGTCGTTACCCTGTGAACCGTTACCGAAGATAAGAGCATCGAAGCCCTTGTAGTTCATTGAGAGTGTAAGACCATATGTGAAATCAGGGAATGCCTTACCAATCATATCCTTATCATCAGCATTGATAACATCGTTATGATCCTTATCTGTGAATACAGGAACACCATTCTCATCAATCTTCTCAACATTCCAACCACGGAAGTACCATACTGGGTAACCTACCTCGAATGCAGAGAATGAACCGTTAGAGTGAAGTCTTGAAGAACCCTCGATACGACCACCTGATACGTTAGGATCAAGGTATGTTACCTTGTTCTTAAGTGTAGCGATGTTAGCGTTGATAGAGTAACCGAAGTCACCGATCTGATCCTTCCAACCGAAGTCAATCTCGAAACCAGTGTTTCTTACGTTACCAGCGTTCATAGGAGCAGCAGAGTTACCTGCCTCATAAGGAAGGATAATACCGCTTACGATAAGGTCCTTAGTCTCCTTCTTATACCAGTCAGCTGTAATAGAGAGTCTCTCCTTGAACATACGGAAATCAATACCGAAGTCAAGCTGTTCAGATGTCTCCCACTTAAGGTTAGGGTTGCTGAGCTGTGCAGGCTGTGCTGAAGTGATATATGAGAATGCGCCGTTTGTGAATGAGTAACCAGTTGCAGAAGTTGCAAGAGAGTTAGAATACTGGTATCCACCAAGGTTACTTGTTGAACCGTTGAGACCCCATGAAGCACGGAGCTTGAGGAAGCTTACATTAGCACTCTTAAGGAATGACATGAAGTTCTCCTTAGAGAGTACCCAACCAGCTGAGAATGATGGGAAGTAGCCCCACTTGTTGTCGAATGGAAGAACTGAAGAGTCAGCTGCATCAGCACGCATAACTGCCTCGAGGATGTACTTGTCAGCATAGCTGTAGTTAAGACGTCCGAAGTAAGAGAGCTTTCTGAATGGAGTCTGATAACCATTTGCTGAGATAGTAGCGTCACCAGCTGGATAACGAACATCCCAGTATGCTGGATCGTCCTTTTCTACCTTATTAACTGAGCCTTCTACAAGTGTGCTTATGCTTTCGCTGTATGACATACCGACCATAGCACCGAATGTGTGCTTAGAGATAGTCTTTGTGTAATTAGCGAAGTTTTCCCACTGATAATACTGGTTCAAGTTAATACGACGTGTAGCAGCGTTCTGCTCAAGGTTCTTAACTGATGTTGAACCATAGAAGAAGTGGTTGTAGTTGTAGTAGTTTCTAACGCTAAGGTTATAACCAAGACGTGATGTCAAAACAAGACCCTTGATTGGAGTAAAGTTAGCGTAGAGAGTTGAGTTGAGATTATGACCTACATTGCTTGTCTCTGATCTCTTAACGTTAACTGCTGGGTGAACCATCTCACCACCACCGAGGGTGTTATAGTAGTTACCGTTCTCATCCTTGAAAAGGAAGTAACCAGCTGCGAGCTGACCCTGCATTGTTGTAGGGAGAGCGTCTGGAGAATATGTAGGAGCATAGTAAGCAGGCATTGTCATAACTGGAGCGATCATACTACCGTATGAAGAGTTAGAGTTACCATCTGAAATACCTGTTGAAGATGTCTTAGAGTAAGTAGCGTTGACACCGACCTTCATCCAAGGCTTAACCTGGTAGTCAGCATTAACGAGAGCTGTGATTCTCTTGTAGCGGTCCTTGTCACCGATAACGATACCATTATCATCAAGGTAGCTGAGTGATGTGAGAACTGAAGCCTTGTCATTAGCACCCTGGAGAGTTACTGTGTGGTGCTGCATAGCTGATGGAGTGAAAGCTACATCATACCAGTCTGTAGATGTCTTACCATCCCAAACATGGTCGTCGATAAGCTGCTGGATCTGAGCATCATTGAATGTAGCATCAAGCTCCTTCTGCTGCTGGAGAGCTTCCTCTGCTGTTAGACGAACTGGTCTTCTAGCAAGGTTGCTTATACTGTACTGGAAGTCATAGTTGATTGAGCTACGACCCTTAGAAGCCTGCTTTGTTGTGATAAGGACAACACCGTTACCAGCCTGAGCACCGTAGATAGCTGCAGAAGCTGCATCCTTAAGAACCTCCATAGACTCGATGAAGTTAGGATCGAGGTCAGCAATGCTGGAAACGATCAAACCATCTACTACATAAAGAGGATCAGATGTACCGTTTGATGAGAAACCACGGACACGTACAGTTTGGTTAGCACCCGGCTGAGCAGATGCTGTAATAATGTTTACACCGGCTGTCTTTCCCAGGAGGGCCTGACCTGCAGATGTAAGAGTTCTGTTCTCAATGTCCTTAGCGTTAACTGAAGAAATAGCACCTGTGAGGTCTGACTTCTTCTGAACACCGTAACCGACAACAACAACTTCATCAAGAAGCTCGTTGTCATCCTGAAGAGTAATAGAGAGATCTCTACCAGCTGTTACAGATACTGTCTTGTAACCAATGCTGGAAATCTCGATAGTTGCTCCAGAAGGAACACTAAGAGAAAAGGCACCGTCTAGGTCTGTAATAACACCATTGTTGGTACCAGTCTGAATAACTGAGGCGCCGATAACGGCGACTCCCTGACTGTCTTTAACGACACCAGTAGCTGTGATCTGCTGAGCCATCGCAGAGATAGAACCAGCGAGAATAGCAACTGTCAGGAGAATCATTTTAGTGAATCTTTTCATTCTAGTTGTGTTGATTGTTAGTAATAATTAGTTGTATGACAAAGGTAAGAAGAGTATTTCCGCAAGCATTTTCACTATTTTCTAATTGTTTTAGAATTTGTTCAAATACACAATAAATCCTTATCAGAGAATTGCCTAGGGCAGTTTTATATATTAATATTGTATAGAACATAAATAACAACACACACAACCATTACTTTTATGAAAAAAATCATTTTAGCACTATCTCTTGCTCTGGCATGTCTAACCCCAAGCATGGCCCAGCAGAATCAGGAACGAGATATGGCTGCTTATTTTGCAAACCTCGTAGGTCGCGAGGATGTATACTCGTTTAGAGGAAAGCAGGCTGATATCTACGGAAGATTCAATAATCCTGCTCCTGTGTTCATGATCTTCCCTGATGCAAAGACTTCAAAGGAAGAAGCTCAGAAGATGATCGACAATAGCGGCATCCATAAGATCATCGATGATTTCGGAGGATCCGCTTACCTTATCAATCCTATCGGTGACAAATATGACAATGTAAAGGACTTTGAGTCTTATAAGGCTTTTGTTGAGCGTCTACGCACTGCATTCAACTTCAAGATTATCGGTATTGGTAATGGTGCTACATTCGTAAATGAGGTCATCGCTAGACAGGCAGGTAATGTTGCTGGTATTGTAACTATCGGTGGCAAGGCTCCAAAGAAGGCTGCAGCTGGAGAATCTCCAGTTCCTGCATATGTAGTTGGAAAGGGTGCAGCAAAGATTGCTGCTAACTATATTTCAAGAGACAAGGCATCTCTTCAGGGCAAAAACGGCAAGAAGAGCACATATGTAAACGCTGACGAACCTCTTCTTAAGGTTGTTGTCAATGATGTTGAGCTGAATGACCTCGCTGCTGTTATCGCTGATGCATGGGACGATCTTCTCAGCCAGAACTTCCGTTTCAACAACTACAAGCATACATGGTACAACGGTGAGAAATTCAACCAGTATGGTGACGGTGAGCTTGAGCCATGGGTCATGTTCGACCGTTACGGAATCACTAGAAATGTCTGCACAGAGAGCCTAACAGGCGTAGGTACTTACCTCTGGTACGAGTATCTCCCTGAGGCAGTGAAGAATGCACCTAAGGCATCTGTCCCACTAGTTGTCCTTCTGCATGGTAACAATAACGACCCTCGTACACAGGCTGAAACATCAGGATTCATTCCACTCGCAAGTAAAGAAGGATTCATGGTAGCTGAGCTCGAGTGGCAGGGCAACGGTTGGGAAGTTATGGGTCATGACGGAATTGAAACCGTTATCTTCCACCTCTTTGAGAAGTATCCTCAGATTGACCGTTCAAGAGTTTACTGCGAAGGCCTTTCAGCAGGTGATTTCAATGCAACAGCTCTTGGTAGCAAAAAGACACACGTATTTGCAGAAGTAGGTGCTCAGTCAGGTGGTATTATGCCTAGAC
>JAKSJT010000145.1 GCA_024402125.1 Bacteroidales bacterium | reverse complement strand
CCGCATCAACGGAAAGAACATCAACATCTTCGATATCATGGAGGCAAATCAGGCTAAGTATGGTAATGTTTATCCATACTTCAGCAACCCAGATAAGAAGAGCGCATACCCTAAGGGATACGAGAGCATCAAGCCATACAAGGCAAAGAAGGCAGATCTTAAGTACAAGGGCGAGAAGGTAGAAAAGCCAATAGCATATCTTCCTGTATTCCCTGGAACAAACTGCGACTACGATACAGCTAAGGCATTCCGCGCAGCAGGAGCTGAGGTTAAGATGAGTGTATTCCGTAACCTTACAGAGCATGACGTGTTCTACTCTATCGCTGAGATGAAGAATAACATCGAGGAGTGTCATATCCTTATGTTCTGCGGTGGATTCTCTGCTGGTGATGAACCAGACGGAAGCGCAAAGTTCATTGCAAACGTTATCAACAACAAGGATATCTCTGAGGCAATCAGAGGCCTTATCGCTAGAGGTGGTTTGATCCTTGGTATCTGTAACGGATTCCAGGCACTTGTGAAGTCAGGTCTTCTTCCTTACGGTGATACAGGCATGGTTACAAAGGATTCTCCTACACTCTTCAGAAACGACATCAACCGTCATATCTCACAGATGGCTACAACAAGAGTTGCAACAACTAACTCACCATGGCTTTCAGGAATGACTGTAGGTCAGGAGTTCACAATTGCAGTCAGCCACGGAGAGGGTAAGTTCGTTGTCAATGAAGAACTGGCTAAGGAGCTCTTTGCTAACGGTCAGGTTGCATTCCAGTATGTAGATCCAATTGATGAGGATGCTACAATGGATTCACCATACAACCCTAACGGTTCTTATTACGCAATTGAGGGTATCATCTCAAAGAATGGTCAGATCCTTGGTAAGATGGGTCACACAGAGAGATATGAGAACAACCTCTTCAAGAACATTGAGGCAGATCTCTATCAGCCTTTGTTCGAGAATGCTGTTAAGTACTTCAGAGGAGAATAATTTTAAGTTGAAATTTTAAAGATAAATATACATATGGCAGTAGATTACGAGAAGGCTGGTGTCAGCCTTGAAGCTGGTTACGATGTTGTAAGAAGAATTAAGAAGCACGTCGCATCAACCAATCGCCCAGGAGTTATGGGTAACATCGGTGCATTCGGTGGAATGTTTGACCTTGCATCACTTGGTGTAAAGGAACCAATCCTAGTTAGTGGAACTGACGGTGTCGGTACAAAACTTAAGCTTGCTTTCGCAATGGACAAGCATGACACAATCGGTATCGATGCAGTGGCTATGTGCGTAAATGACGTACTTGCTCAGGGTGCTGAACCACTTTTCTTCCTTGATTACGTAGCACTAGGTCACAACATCCCAGAGAAGGTTGAGGCTATCGTTGCAGGTGTTGCAGAGGGATGCCGTCAGGCAGGTTGCGCACTTATCGGTGGTGAGACAGCTGAGATGCCTGGTATGTACGAGGATGGCGAGTATGATATCGCTGGATATACAACTGGAGTTGTTGAGAAGTCAAAGCTTATCGACGGCACAAAGGTTAAGGTAGGTGATGTCCTCGTTGGTATCGCTTCTTCAGGCGTTCATTCAAACGGATTCAGCCTTGTTCGTAAGGTATTCTCTGATGCTAATCTTGATATCCACGCTGCATATGATGAGCTTGATGGAAAGATCCTTGGCGAGGTTGCACTTACTCCAACTAGAATCTATGTTCAGCAGGTTCTTGACGTAATCCGCAACTGTGATGTTCATGGCGTTGCTCATATCACAGGTGGTGGTTTCGATGAGAATATCCCACGTATCCTTCAGGAGGGTCAGGGAATTCATGTTGAGGAAGGCACATGGGAGATTCTCCCAATCTTCCGTCTCCTTGAGAAGTATGGTAAGATTGACCACAGAGAGATGTTCAACATCTTCAATATGGGTGTCGGTATGGTTCTCGCAATGGATGAGTCAGAGGCTCAGAAGGCAATTGACATCCTTGCTAAGCATGGTGACAAGGCTTCAGTTATCGGTAAGGTTACAGACAAGCCAGGTGTAGATATTAAACTTTTGTAATTCGGATATAGAAATGAGAGCACTTATAAGCGTAAGCGATAAAACAGGCGTAGTTGAGTTCGCAAAGGAACTCGAGGCACTTGGTTGGGAGATCCTTTCAACAAGTGGAACAATGAAGATGTTGAAGGAGGCTGGCGTTAAGGTTACTAGTGTTAGTGACGTTACCGGTTTCCCAGAGATCTGTGATGGTCGTGTAAAGACTCTTCACCCAAAGATTCATGGAGCACTTCTTGCTCGTAGAGATATCGAGGATCATATGGCTCAGCTTGCAGCTAATGGTATCGAGAAGATTGACCTTGTTTGCGTTAACCTCTATCCATTCCGTGAGACAATTGCAAAGCCAGATGTAACTATGGAAGATGCTGTTGAGCACATCGATATCGGTGGCCCATCAATGCTTAGAAGCGCAGCTAAGAACTGGCCTTCAGTGACAGTTGCTGTTAATCCAGAAGATTACGCTACAATCATCGCTGAGATTAAGGAGACAGGAGACACAACACCTGAGACAAGACTCCAGCTTTCTGCAAAGGCATACACTCATACTGCAGAGTATGATATGGCTATCGCAACATACATGCGTGCTCAGGCTGGTCTTAACGAGAAGCTCTTCCTTGAGTATGATCTCAAGCAGGGTCTTCGTTATGGTGAGAACCCTCATCAGAACGCTAAGTTCTTTGCTTCAATGGAGAAAGTTCCTTTCTCTCTTGCAACAGCAGAGCAGCTTAACGGTAAGGAACTTTCATATAACAATATCCAGGATGCAAACGCAGCTCTCAATATCGTAAGAGAGTTCTCAGGCGTTCCTTTCTGCGTAGGTCTTAAGCACATGAACCCATGTGGTGCTGCTATCGGTAAGGATGTAGTTGAGGCTTGGACAAAGGCATATGAGGCAGATAAGGTAAGTATCTTCGGTGGTATCGTAGCAACAAACTGTGAGGTTAATGCAGAGGTTGCAGCTCTTATGAAGCCAATCTTCCTTGAGATCATCATGGCTCCTTCATTTACTCAGGAGGCTCTTGATATTCTCTGCACAAAGAAGAATCTTCGCCTTCTTAAGGTTGACATGAGTGAGGATACAAAGCCTCATGCACAGTATGTAAGCATGAACGGTGGTATGCTTGTTCAGGAGCAGGATACAACTATCAAGCTTCCTACAGCAGATATGTGCGTAACTGAGACTAAGCCAACAGATGCACAGCTTATTGACCTTGATTTCGCTTGGAAGATCGTTAAGCATGTCAAGTCTAACGCTATCGTTGTAGTTAAGGACGGTATGACATATGGTGTCGGTGCTGGCCAGATGAACCGTGTAGGTTCTGCAAACATCGCAATGAAGCAGGCTGAGGCAACTCTCGCTGAGAAGGGTATCGACGTTAAGGAGTTCGGTCTTGTTATGGGTTCAGATGCATTCTTCCCATTCGGTGACAGCGTTGAGTCAGCTGCTCAGTACGGAGTTAAGGCTATCGTTCAGCCAGGTGGTAGCGTACGTGACCAGGAAAGCATCGATGCTGCTAATGCAAACGGCATTACAATGCTCTTCACAGGTGAGCGTCATTTCAAGCATTAATAGATTAATACCTATTATATATAATGGATAAGGTAAAAGTATTAGTAGTGGGTAGCGGTGGACGAGAGCATGCGATCGTCGACGCTATCTCACGTTCAAAATATGTGTCGGAGATTTTCTGTGCTCCAGGAAATGCAGGTATTGCAAAGCAGGCTACCCTTGTTCCAATCAAGGACAATCAGGTTAAGGAGCTTTGTGCATTTGCTAAGGAGAACGGAATCGCTCTTACAGTAGTTGGACCTGAGGTTTCTCTTGCTGCAGGTGTTGTTGATGAATTCACATCTGCAGGTCTCAGAATCTTCGGACCAAATAAGGCTGCCGCAACAATTGAGGCTAGTAAGGACTTCGCAAAGGACCTTATGGCTAGATATGATATCCCTACAGCTGCATACAAGACATTCTCTGACTATAATGAGGCACTCGAGTATGTGAAGGCAGGAAAGTTCCCTGTTGTTCTTAAGTATGACGGACTTGCTGCAGGTAAGGGTGTGGTTATTCCAGAGACACTTGAGGAGGCTGATGCTACACTTAAGGATATGCTCCTTGATGATAAGTTCGGTCATGGCAAGGTTGTCGTTGAAGACTTCCTTACAGGACCAGAGTTCTCTTTCATGTGCTTTGTTGACGGAGAGAGAGTATACCCTATGGCGGTGGCTCAGGATCATAAGAGGGCATTTGATGGTGATGAAGGCCCTAATACAGGTGGTATGGGTGCATATTCTCCAGTTCCAATCATTTCAAAGGAAGACGAGGAGTTTGCTCTTGAGTCTATCATGAAGCCAGTTGCAGCTGCTATGGTAAAGGATGGCACTCCATTCAGAGGCGTTCTTTACGGTGGTCTTATGAAGACTCCTGATGGAGTTAAGGTTATTGAGTTCAACTGCCGTTTCGGTGACCCTGAGACAGAGGTTGTTCTCCCAAGACTTAAGACAGACATCTATGAGGTGTTCTCGGCAATCGTTGACGGAACTCCAATGCCAACTCTTGAGTGGGATGAGCGTGCAACACTTGGATTTGTGCTTGCATCAAAGGGATACCCAGGATCTTACGACAAGGGATACGAGATCGGTGGATTCGAGAACGCACTATCTGATGAGGCTGTTAAGATCTATCATATGGGAACAGCCCAGAAGGATGGTAAGATCGTGACCGCAGGTGGCCGTGTGCTTATGGTTCTTGCATATGGTGACGACCTTGCAGCTGCTCAGAAGAAGGCTCTTGAGGCAGCGGATAAGATTGAATGTGACAACTTCTTCATGAGAAGAGATATCGGTTGGAGAGTATTATAGTATGATAATTAGTGGTAAGGATCTTTCAGCTAAGCTTAAGGCTGAAATGGCAGAGAGAGTAGCAACTTTCCCTGAAAAATACGGCAGAGTCCCTAACCTCGTAGTGATTCTGGTGGGTGATAATCCTGCTAGCCAGTCTTATGTTAGGGGTAAGGAAAAGGCAGCGGAGCTTGTTGGATTCAAACACTCAACAATCTGTACTCCAGCTACTATTTCTGAGGCCGAACTTCTAGACATTATCAAGGGACTTAACGAGGACCCGGAAGTTGATGGTATCCTCGTACAGCTTCCATTACCAAAGCATATCAGCGAATCAAAGGTTATCGAGACAATCGCAAAGGAGAAGGATGTAGATGGATTCCATCCAGCTAATGTCGCTTCTTTGTGGCAGGGCCTTCCTTGCATCCTCCCTTGTACACCTAAGGGTATTATCAAGATGTTGAAGGAAGCGGGCGTTGAAATTAAGGGTAAGAGGGCTGTTGTCATCGGCCGCAGTAACATTGTTGGTCTTCCTGTTGCAAAGCTTCTTCTCAATGAGAATGCTACAGTAACAGTTTGCCACAGTAAGACTGTAGATCTTCCAAGCATTACCCGTCAGGCCGACATCCTTGTTGTGGCAATTGGTAGAGCGAAGTTCGTGACTGCTGATATGGTTTCAGAAGGAACTGTAGTTATTGATGTGGGAGTCAACAGAGATGAGCAGACAGGAAAGCTTGTCGGCGATGTTGATTTCGAGGCAATAGAGCCTAAAGCATCAGTCATTACACCGGTTCCAGGAGGTGTTGGCCCTATGACTATCTGCTGTTTGATGGAGAACACTATCGAGTGTTTCCTGGGTAGGATGCAATAGGAAATAAGCCAAATTTTGTCTATATTGCAAAGCTATAAAACACAAAAAGTATGTCACTTAACAAAGTAATGCTTATAGGTAACGTCGGTAAAGATCCGGAAATCCGTTACATTAATGCTAACAATACAGGCAACAATGACAGAGTTGCAACTATCACTCTAGCTACAAGCGAGAGATACAGAGATGCCTCAGGTGCAGTTAAAGAAAACACCGAGTGGCATACTATCATTGCGTGGAGAGCTCTTGCCGAGATGGTAGACAAGTATGTAAAGAAGGGAACTCAGCTTTATGTTGAGGGTAGACTTCGTTCAAGGACTTGGACAGACCAGACAGGCAACAAGAGATACGTTACAGAAATACAGGCTGATGCAATTCAGTTGTTAGGTAAGAGACAGGACAACCCTGCTACTACAGCTACAGCTGCTCCTGCATCTACACCTTCGGCTGCTCCAGCTCCGCAGCCAAAACCAAGCATTGTCCAGGCAGCACCATCACTTGTTGATGATATGCCAGAAGATATGCCTTTCTAGATTATTAAAGACTTATACATACCGTGAGTAACAAAATTGATGTAGTTCTCGGTCTCCAGTGGGGAGATGAGGGCAAAGGTAAAATTGTGGACGTTCTTGCAGGTAGATATCCTGCAGTAGCAAGATTCCAGGGTGGCCCTAATGCTGGTCACTCACTCCATTTTGATGGAAAGAGTTTCGTGGTTAGAAGTATTCCATCAGGTATTTTTAGAGATGGTTCAGTTAATGTGATTGGTAACGGCGTTGTGCTTGATCCTATTACATTCCGTGAGGAGTGTGAGAACATCAAGGCAAAGACTGGTATTGATCCTAAGTCTAAGCTTTATGTCTCTAAGAAGGCTCATCTTATCCTTCCTACACATAGGCTTCTTGACGCAGCTAACGAGGCTGCAGCTGGTAAGGGAAAGATTGGTTCTACTCTTAAGGGTATCGGACCTACATATACAGACAAGGTAGGACGCAATGGTCTTAGAGTAGGAGATATCCTTGCTCCAGACTTCCAGGCCAAGTTTGAGAAGCTTAAGACAAAGCACATTTCTCAGATCAGTGCACTTGGTTATGAGTGTGACCCTTCAAAGGATGAAGCTGAGTGGATGTCTGCTATTGACTACCTTAAGTCTTACAACCTTGTTGACTGTGAGTATTTCGTAAATGAGTGGCTTGACAAGCAGCCAATGCTCGCAGAAGGTGCTCAGGGCTCTCTCCTTGACATTGACTACGGTTCATATCCATTTGTAACATCATCTAACACAACAGTTGGTGGTGCGGTTACAGGTCTCGGTGTCGCCCCTTCCAAGATCGATCATGACTATGGTATCTTCAAGGCATACTGTACAAGAGTAGGTAGCGGTCCATTCCCAACAGAGCTCTTCGACGAAACTGGTGAGAAGATCCGTCAGATCGGCCATGAGTTCGGCGCTGTTACAGGAAGACCACGTCGTTGCGGTTGGCTAGACCTTGTCGCTCTTAAGTATGTTGTAATGCTTGACGGTGTTACAGATCT
>JAKSJT010000144.1 GCA_024402125.1 Bacteroidales bacterium | reverse complement strand
CTCCTTGGTGAGGTAAATGTTAAGGAGGCAGAGTTCCTCTCAGATACAACAGGTATCATCACAAAGAAGATCAAACCTAACTTCAAGACTCTCGGTAAGGTTTACGGTAAGCAGATGAAGGAGATTGCTGCTGCATTCGGAACATTCGACCAGAAGATTATTTCTGATATCCAGGCAGCTGAGGCTACAGGTGAGCCTTACATGCTTTCTCTTGCAAGTGGTGAAGTTGCACTTCGTGCTGGTGACTATGAGATTTCATCAGAGGATATGCCAGGATGGCTCGTTGCAACAGATGGTCCTCTTACAATCGCTCTTGATATCGAGATCTCAGAGGCTCTTAAGAAGGAGGGTATCGCACGTGAACTTATCAACAGAATCCAGAACCTTAGAAAGGATAGCGGATTTGATGTGACAGATAAGGTATCTGTTACTATTGCAGCTGAGGGTGCTGATGCTGAAGAAATCGCTGCTTCACTCTCTGACTACAAGGCTTATGTAGGCTCTCAGACTCTTGCAGAGTCAGTAGAACTTGTTTCTTCGGTTGAGGGTGCGGCAGACGTTGAGTGGAATGAAGGAACTATTAAGATTAAGGTAGAACGAATTTAACCCATATAACACTTCTAAATTATGTCTGAGGAGATTAAACATGGAAGCGTTAATCCAGAGGAGAACGCTCCAGTGCAGAAGACTCGTTACAGTGATTCAGAGCTTGAAGAGTTTAGAGCAATTATTAACGAGATGCTAGAAAAGGCAAAAACTGAATATGCTTCACTTCATAATGTTGTAATGAACAACGGTTCGAATGACATTGATGATACAACTCCAACATTCAGAACAGCTGAAGATGATGGAGCTTATCAGCTTACAAAAGAAGAGGCTAGTCAGCTTGCTCAGCGTCAGTACAAGTTCATCCAGAACTTGGAGGGTGCACTTGCTCGTATTGAGAACAAGACATATGGCGTTTGCCGTGTAACTGGAAAGCTTATCCCTAAGGAGAGACTTCGTCTTGTACCACATGCAACTCTTACAGTTGAGGCTAAGGAGATGCTTGCTAAGAAGGGCAAGAACTAGTATATGAAGATTTCAAAGGGTAAATGGTTGCTTATCCTAGGCATCGTCCTAGTAGTAATTGACCAGTTGATTAAGGTTGCCGTGAAGACAAACATGTCTCTCGGCGACCATTTCAACGTGATTGGAAACTGGTTCCAGATCCTTTTCATTGAGAACAAGGGAATGGCTTTTGGTATGAGCTTCGGCGGTATGATCGGAAAGCTTTGTCTGTCTCTTTTCAGGATCTGTCTATTCAGCTTCCTTTGCTGGTGGATTACAAAACTAGTTAGAAAGGGAATGAACGGAAAGCCTGTTCCAACAGGCGTTCTCGTAGGTCTTACCCTGATAACAGCTGGAGCTCTTGGCAATATTATTGACTGTTTCTTCTATGGACTTATCTTCTCTGAGTCTATCCCAGGCACAGTGGCTACTTTAGGCGGTCATTATGCTCCATTCATGATGGGTAAGGTAGTTGATATGTTCTATTTTCCAATCATAAGGAACTCTGCAGGAAATGTTCTGTTTTTCTCACCTGTCTTCAATTTCGCAGACAGCTGTGTGACAGTAGGAGCGTTCTATTTGGCCCTTTTCGAGTATAAGTTCTTTATGACTGAAGAAAATTCGAAATAATATTTAGAAAATATTTGCAGATATAATTTTTATCACTATATTTGCAATCCCGTTACGACACAAACGGGTTATAAAAATACTGGAGAGGTGGCAGAGTGGTCGAATGCGGCAGTCTTGAAAACTGTTGACCTTCACGGGTCCCGGGGTTCGAATCCCTGTCTCTCCGCACAAAGTGCCTTGCAGATAGCTGCAGGGCATTTTTATTAATTAGAAGTATCCCAAAAAGTATCCCATTTGGGGATCTTCATTTAAGACGAAGCCTGTGCGAAGCCCCCGTGCTAAGGAGAAACTTGAGCAGGTCTTCGTCTTTCTTATGAGGCATTATAAGAGGCAGTCCCTCATTTTGTGTAAATGAGGAGTAAGTAGTCTTCATTATCCTATCTGTGCCGTTTTATGTGTATATTTGCCCTATGGAATTCACTTTACAGTCATTTGTAATACTAATAGTGGGATTGATGGTTATGGGCGTTGTCCTTGCCACTATCCCAGTAGGAAGAGGCGATACTCGTTTGAAGGGATATAAGATATCTCTGACGTTTATGGCCTTATCCTTTGTTCTGCTCGGATGCTATTGCTATTTTAAACTCAAACTTCCTAGAGAACTTCTATTTATTCCGTTCTTCATTTCGTCACATATACAGGTAAGCCTTTTGGGTCTTGCTCACCTGAACCTTATCAATCTTAATATCGTTCACCGTAAGCAGGTGGCACTGAACTTTCTGCCGATGGTTATATGTGCATCACTGTATGCAATTGTACAGAGCTTCGTCCCATTTGTCCGCTTATCTAGCTGGCAGATATTGTTTGACTCAATATCCAATCCTTCTGTGATAGTCAGGATACTGTGGCTTATAGTCTATATCGGACAGATTCTATATTATGCTGTAGTGTTCTTCAAGGAAGAGAAGAAGTATAGTAGTGAACTTGGTAACTGGCTTTCAGATGTTCCTGGATGGAGATATCGTCTAGCTCTTTTCAGTTTCATAGGAGCTCAGCTTGCAGGATTGGACTCAGTGTGCATATGTCTTACACTTGACCCTATGTGGGGAGGCCTTTTCAATCTTCTGATGCTTGTTCTGTACGCATTCATGTGCATACTTTTCGTTCAGTACCCATCCATCTTCTTCCAGATTTCAGGACTGATTGGAAAATCTGATAAAGAAGACATGACATCAGCTCGTGTGACTCCTTTGGATTGGGAAGAGATGAAGGAGATAATCTTGTCCGAGAAACTTTATCTTAAAGAAGGCCTGACAGTAGATCAGCTGGCTACCAGTCTAAAGGTATCAAAGAATGTTCTTTCAAGGTCTATTAACAACAATGAGGGTGTTAACTTCAATACTTACATTGGACGCCTTCGTATCGCTGAAGCACAGGAAATCATGAAACGTGATTCTGAGATATCACTTCTGGATCTTGCTATGAAAGTTGGATTCAGTGAGCAGAGCAATTTCTCAAGACAGTTCAAGTCTATCACAGGATTTACTCCTGGAGCATTCAGAAAGAGTATCCTTTCGGCTGATTCTTTTGACTCTTCGGAGCAATCGTAGTCATGACTCTTCGTATCCAATTGTAGAAGTTCGGGATTAGTCTTATTTTTGCCGGCCATTTGAGGAGAATATGAGAAGAGCTTTTTTTCGTTTATGTCTAAAATTAACCGGTTGGAAAGTTGTAGGGGATTGCCCCAACCTTCCAAAGGCTCTTTTTGTCATGGCCCCTCATACTTCCTACTGGGATGCAGTTTATGGCAAGTTGATTGTCGAAAGTGTTGGTATAACTCCGACTCTTCTCACTGCAGCGGAGTATTTCTATTTTCCGCTTAGTCTTGGCCTAAAAATCTTAGGATGTTACCCCGTAGGTGGAGTAAAAGGTCACAATGCCATTATGGATGTGGTCGATTTCTTTTCCAGTAGAGATAGAGCTCATGTTGTTATTTGTCCGGAGGGCCAGCTCAAGCCAACAGACAAATGGAATCCTGGTTTCTATTATATGGCCGTTAAATCCAATGTCCCAATAGTTGTAGGCTATATGGATTATAAGAAGAAAGAAGCGGGTTTTAAGGCCATTATATTGGATCTTTCAGACAAAGATAAGGTGATGCAGATACTGCACGATTCATATGAAGGAGTTAGTGCAAAGTATCCTGAAAAGTTCCTTCTCCCAAAGTTAAATTCATAAAAGACTAGAGTGATGAAAAAGGCTGCTGTTGTTCTGTCAAGTGGAAGCGCCAGAGGCCTTGCCCATATAGGCGCGATAGAAGAACTTTTGTCAAGAGGCTATGAGATTACCAGCATTGCGGGGTGTTCCATGGGCTCTCTGATAGCAGGTATGTATGCCTCGGGAAGACTTGATGCCTTTAAGGATTGGATGAAGACCATAACCTTTAGGAAGATGTTCCAGCTCACTGATTTCTCAATCGGTATCGGTCATCTGGTCAAAGGTGAGAAGATCATCGAGGCTCTCGAAGAAATCGCCCCCGATACAAGTATTGAGGAATTGAGGATTCCGTACTGTGCAGTAGCATCTGACCTTGCAACAGGTAACGAGGTGGTCTTTAGAAGAGGAAGCCTTTATCATGCAATCAGATCATCCATATCTCTACCGATATTCTTTCGTCCGGTTGTTGAAGGACAGTCTGTTCTGGTTGATGGTGGATGCGTCAATCCTTTGCCGTTAAATAGGGTTTTTAGGACCCCTGGCGACATTTTAGTGAGCGTTAATGTAAGTGCTCCATACGAGAAAAATATCATCCCTAAAGAGCCTTGGCAGGATAGGATCGCTGACCATAGGAAAAAGGTTAAGGAGTATGATTATGTGACTTTGATGGACAAGATGACGGATCTTATGATTCAGTCCAATTGTTCGCTTATGGAGCAGCTGTACAAGCCGGAAGTCTCGGTTTCCATTGGTATGGACGCTTTCTCTAGTTTTGATTTTGACCAGTCTGACCTGATTATCGAAGAGGGTAGGAGAGCGATGTCTGTGGCTCTTGACAAGTACGAAGGCAAATAGTAATAAACCAAAATGCAGCCCCTTTAATAGAGACTGCATTTTGTGATTTGTATAGGATGGTTTACTCTGCAAGAACAGGACGGATACTACCGCCTAGAACTTTGAGTGTTGTAATATAGTCGTTTCCTAATGGATCTCCTGTTAGATAGAAATCATCCTTGTCGAAGTAAAGCACGTATGCTGATGCACTTCCTGTGCTTCTTCCTGTGAAGTACTTACCAACTGTTCCCACGTCCTTCTTTGATCCGGCTCTTTCTCTAACGCCAGCAGCAGGAAGGAAGATGCTGTTGCCATTGCTCTCGTCAGTGATCTTGTAACCGCTGACACCATCAATTGTAAGCCACTCTC
This sequence comes from Bacteroidales bacterium, assembly GCA_024402125.1. Lineage (GTDB taxonomy): Bacteria > Bacteroidota > Bacteroidia > Bacteroidales > UBA932 > Cryptobacteroides. The sequence continues at coordinate 2,289 of JAKSJT010000144.1, read as the reverse complement.
TCTTGATACCACCAACGTTGTGGTCCTTCTCCTCCACCTTAGCTGCGATAGCATAAAGCTCATTGTAAGAAGGGAGACGGTACTTTCCTTGTGTTGCCCAGTAGACGATATCTCCGTATTTAGCATCAACCATGTTGTATGATCGGCTGTCACCGGTTGATGTCTTGTAGAATTTGCCTTCGATGTTGTACTGCTCACCGATTTCAAGGAAATCTACAGAACTATTAGCAAGCTTTGTTCCGCACACGCCCCAGTTGAATACGTCCTTGTCCTTAGTGTTAGTTGCTGCGAATGCTACTGCTTCCTTATCTGCAATCTTGAATGTGTTGTTCTCGTAAATAAGGTTTGCAGGAGCCCATTTTACTCCAGCGACTACAACATAGTCAGAGCTTGGGATTGGAGCAAGATCGACAACTAGTTCAGTCACCTTATTATTCTCTATAGAGAATTCGTTAGAAGAACCCTCATAGAGAACACCGCCAGCCTTTACAAAGAAATTGGCAGTCTCTTTGCCTGGGAACAAAGAAACATAGATTGTTTCCTTGTTAGGCTCTTCGCAATCGATAGCACCAGTAGTGTTTGCAGGAAGAACCTTAGGTGCGTCGTTTCCACCCTCTTTGAAGTCGATGGATGCTGTACTATGGATGTTTGTTATGTGAACTCTTTCAAGGTTGTTTACGCTCTTGCCGTCCAATGTGAATGAGATCTTAGCAAGACCTAGGATATTGGTCATAGGGTTGTAGAGATAACCTTCAGCAGTTTCGTGCCTTCTGGATGCCTCAGTTACTTTTCCCTTGCCGACTTTTACCCATGCGGTTTCACCGATACTCTCAAGTGTTCCTTTCTGGCTTGAGATGTCAATTACATTGACATTGTCAACAGTAGTTACAACATTGTGAGGGTAAACAATCACGAATTCATCTTTTTTGTCACAATCGATCTTTCCTGTGAAAGCAGTGTTGGCGGTATTGTCTGTTGTTGCGAGCTTGAAGCCGCCAGGTTTAGTCTTTGTGACATTGTATGAGTACAAGTTGTCACCTCTTTCCCACTCGAAACCGACAGTACCGTCAAGGTCTGATACGATACTCTTTGTCTGAGTCTGGTAGATGGTGATGTTCTTGTATTTGATCTCGTCTTTGTCCTTATCACATGATGTGGCCGCTAACAGTACAACTGAAAGCAGCATCATAAACTTTATAGCGAGTTTGCTTGTCATCTTATATCCTTTGTCTCAATAGAGAATTATTCTAATCTTACAAATTTAAGGGTTTTTCCGTGAAAACCCTTATTTGTGATATCGAAAATTATGCCACTGGCACTTCTTCGGGTTTCTTACGCACAATTTTGTACCCAATAGTGGCAACTAGTATGCTCATAAGAGGACTTAGCCAGTTGAAAAAGCTGAATGGAGCGTATATGAATGTCGGAATTCCAAGTATTGTGGCCTGGGTCATACCACATGTGCTCCAAGGGATAAGAGGGGATGTGACGGTTGCTGAGTCTTCGACTGATCGGCTAAGAAGACGCGGTTCGTATCCTTCCTTTTTGTAGATATCCTTGTAGATATCGGATGTGATGATGATGGAAAGGAACTGGTCAGAAGCGATTCCATTTAGGCAGAATCCAGTTGCTACTGTTGAAGCCACAAGTCCTCCTCTTGTTTTGGTGAGAGGAAGAAGGATTGATGCAATTCTGGAGATCATTCCACCAGCTTTCATGCTGGCACCGAATGCCATGGCACAAATGATAAGGAATACTGTGTTGAGCATTCCGAGCATACCACGGGATGAGATAAGGCTAGTTACCTCACTGACTCCAGTATCGATTTCTGTGCTGTCATAAATAATCCTGATTGCACCAGTGAATACTGTTCCTGCTCCTGTTCTTATACCGGTGACTTTTTCACCTAGTGTCTTGATGATTTCCGGCTGAAGGATAACCGCACTGATGCAGGCAAGAAGTGACGAAATTCCAAGGACAACGAGTGCCGGTCTTTTCTTATAGATCATCAAACCTGTGATAATTGGGACGATAAGAAGAAATGGCGACAGGTTGAATGTATCCTTGATGCTCGTTGTGTAAAGCCTTATCTCCTCCGGAGATGCTCCAGAGTGGGTGATGCCTATGATTGTGTATAGGACAAGAGCGATGATTATGGCAGGTATTGTCGTAATCATCAAATACTTTATGTGCTCAAATAGGGGAACTCCGACTACATATGATGACATCACAGTAGTGTCAGAGAGAGGTGACATCTTATCTCCAAAGTATGCTCCAGAAATAATTGCT
>JAKSJT010000143.1 GCA_024402125.1 Bacteroidales bacterium | reverse complement strand
CCGGCACAACCTTCGTACAGTCCGGCACTACTATCACTATCCCAACAGGTCTTCCAGTTGGTACTGAGCTGTTTGCTATGTACGAGTATGAGTCTGAGAATGCTGTTGCTGTTACCGGCGACGCTATCAACTTCCCGAAGGCTGGTAAGTTCGTAATGGAGGTTCTTGGTTCTGACGTTTGTGACCCAACTACCCTCATCCATGCTTACATCATCTTCCCGAACGCAAAGCTTGATGCTTCTGTTGATGTATCCTTCACAACCGATGGTAACCATCCGTTCACCATTCAGGCTAACCAGGTATACTGTGATTCCAAGAAGACTCTGTTCCAGATTGTTATTCCACAGGAAGCTTGATCATAATTACTGCTAATAGCGGTTAATCATAGGGCAGTATTACATTTTTGTATTACTGCCCTATTTTTTATTTTAGGGAGGGATTACCAATGAGAAAATGTGTTGTCTGCGGTACCGAGTATGAGTATTGCCCGACTTGTTATAGGGATAAGTTCAAGCCTAAGTACATGCTCACTATCCACAGTGAGAACTGTAAGGGTATCTGGGATGTTATGAGTGCATATGCTACAAAGCAGCTTACAAAGGAAGAGGCTAAGGAGTTCCTTGCTGAACTTGATGTAAAGGTTGCACAGAAGTTCAACCCAGTTGTTGCCCAGTATATTAAGGAAATTAATGGCTGATAAGGGGATTCGGTTTGGACGCTAAGAATACGCTTCATAGAAGCAAGTTTAACGTGGCCGGCGATCTTTCTAAAAGGACATACAAGGGAGTCACATATGATTCCGCAATGGAGATGAAGTATTTCATCGAGGTGATAGAGCCCATGTACAGCATGGGCTACATCACCGAGTATGAAAGACAGAAGAAGTATGTCCTGCAGGCCGGATTCAAACGTGCCGGAAAATGGGTAAGACCGGTTGAATATGTGGCTGACTTCTATATCAAATACTCAAACGGGGTTGGGGAAGTAGTCGATGTAAAGGGAATGCCGGATAAGGTGGCATTGCTTAAGAGGAAACTGTTCTGGGGTATCTACCCAGATATCAACTATCTTTGGATAACTTATAACAAGTCTCATGGAGGCTGGCTGGACTATGATGTCCTGCAGGAAATGAAAAGACGTGAGCGGAAAAAGAAACTGCTCTCAGAGATAGAGGCCCTAAAGGCCAAGGAGAAGAAATATGGAGAACAAGGAAAATAAAATGGTCCTGATTACGGACTTTATTCAGCAATACTCTACTGCCGCTTCTAATACGGCGAAACAAAAGATATGCCAGAACATCATGACGAGGAAATATGTTCCGGTCATGGAGAAATATGTTGCCATTTCCTCTGTGTTCAGTGGTGCAAACAGACTGGCAAATAATCTCATCTTTTATAACAGCTTTGTTGAATATGTTTCGTATACGATGTCCATCATTAAGCTGTATACGAACCTTACAAATGGCGAGATGACTATGATGGATGCTTATGATGCACTTTCTGAATGCGGAGCGGTTGCTGATATCCTTAACACGATTGGTGAGAGGGAACTGCTAGAGCTTAACAGGATTCGCGGCTTTATCAGTAGTGATGCGGAGCGGAACGAATGCTCACCTTATGCATATTTCGCAACACAGATAGGTCGTGTCATAGACCATATGGAGGGATTCAAGGAAATCCTGAATGATGAAGAGAAATTTGGCAAGGTCAAGGACCTGCTTAACATAAATATAAATAGGGAATAAGGAAAGAAGGAGGCATATATGGCAAGTATTGACAAATCAATAAAAGTAAAGTTAGACATCACCAATCTGGGTAAGCTCTGTGCTGATGTTGACAAAGCTGCGAAACTGGCAGCGAAGAAGGTTGCGACATATGCCTCCAATTATCTGTCTGATGAAATGGATCAGGTTTTGAAATATTACTACAATGACGGCTTTGTACCGCACTCTTATCATAGACAAAATATCCTGCTTACGAAGGGTTATGGACGGTTTGTCCAGAAGAATTCTAACGGGTTTATTGTCACTGGGGGCGTATATCGGACTCCTGAAAGGATGAATTATGTTGACCATCCGAAGAATTTTGATCCTGAAGAAATGGTTCTTGACAGTTTTGAGTCAAGCTACCACGGATGGTATACGCCGATATTTAACAATTTTGATGTTCAGGTAAGACTGATTTCCAGGGTTGACAGACTACGTAGGGAGCTTGTTTCTTACAAGGGTGAGGAACTTATAGCTCAGGCCTTTCGTGAATCCGGTTCAGGTTTCTTTAATTGATAGGGGGTAACGGCTATGAGTAGAGCCACAGATAAGAATATATTGATGGGTGTAGCACTGGATGCAAAACAGTTTGCTGCCGATTTAAAGAAAGTATTTTCAGAAGTTAACAGTACGCCGGAATTTAAGGAAGCCGTTAAGAATGCTGCTGCGGAACCGCTCAAGGAGTTAGGTACTTCCATTGATAAGATCAATCAGGAAATAACCAGCCTGTTTGAGGCATTGGGTAATGCGGAGGAATCCGGCGCAAAGATCGACTCTCTTCAGAAGAACTTTGATAGGCTGAATGGAACCATTGGCGGAGTAAAAGCACATTTGAGAGATATGAGCAATTTTCTCAAGGAAATGGGGCTTAATGACGATTTTGTCAACTCCGAAGCATTTGCGGGTGTTATTGCAAATGGTAGAGCGGCAAAATCCGCTCTTGACTCAGTATCTCTCTCCGTCAAAAATTTAAACGATGTATTGGCTGTTAAGACATCCGGACTCGGAAAGGGTCTTGGTGTTGATATGAGTCAGTTTGATGCGCTGACTAAGCAGATCGATGCGTATGAGAAACAGCAGGAAAGAATCAGAAAATTACAAGAAGATCTTGACGATGCAACTATTAAGAGAAAAGAAGCATCATTATATGGTGGTATTGAACTTGATAATAGGTTGCCTAGGTCATTACAATATCTGGAAGATGTACTTAACGCAGAAAAGGAAATTAATTATCTTAAAGGTCGAATATCTTCCAAATTAAATATCGACAATGCAGATATTTCAAGCAAAGAGAAATCGAGTTATCAAGAGCGCATTCGCACACTTCAAAACTATGTAGATGCAATTAATAATCAGGACCCGGATTTTAGAAATCGGATTCAGACGGATGTCGAAGCTCTTGCCTCTAAAATGCTTGAAGCACAGAAAAGGTACGAAGCTCTTCAAAATGAATTTGCTAAAGGTGGCTCTGGAGATGAGGCTTTAGAGGGAAGAGTTAAAGCAGCTAGAGAGGAATATGCTCTGTTTGCACAGGCACTTATCAATGTTTATGACCTTTTCGAGAAAAATCCAGATAACCCACAATCCGGTTTTTTGGAAGGATTCTTTCCACAGATGAAGGAAGCATATCTTGGTGGTCTTAACAAGACGCTTGATGAGATAGCAAAAGAGGCACAGTCTGCAATTAAAATACATCAAATCCATATATATGATGAGACTATAAGAGCACTTCAAGCTGAAGAAGAATTATACGCAGAATTTAGTGGTTTTATTAAATTGAGGGGCAAAGATCCGGGATTTATTGACTTTAGTAAAGATGAGGAAAGTGTATTTAAACAGTTTGAACTATTAAAACGAAGACTGTCCGAGGAAGATCGAAGCACTATTGAAGGCAGACTTTTTGAAAATACAGAATCAAGGATTGCGGATACCAAAGCAGATATTAATAATTATTACAATGGTTTGAGAGATGAGGTCAAAAAGCAAAGAGACGAACTCTTAAAAGAACTTGGTCTTACCACTAATACCGTCCTCTTCAACTTCAAAGATGGATCTGTAAAGATACCAATCAAGTTTGACCATGACCAAAGTGATTTGAAAGAAATTCTTACTAGAATTATTAGCTCATTATCTAAAGAGGCTCAGGAACGTCCAGTAGAGATTACGGTAAAGCCTAAAGATGACCAGCTTGATGTGCTGACCAGTTCTATTGAAAAGAAAGTTAAGCCTACCATCGTAGTTAAGATGACCCCGGATGTTTCTCCAGATGCAATTACGGATCTTAAGACAAAGATTGAAGAGGCGTTAAGAAAACAAAAGATAGATATTTCGGTTGCTGTTACCGGAATGCATATTCCTGGGGAAAATAGTGGTAAGAAGTCAGATGGTTCAAAACCGGCGAAAGAAATATCCAAAAGTGTCGCACCTTTCGGAAGTGGTAAGTACCATTTGGAAAAAGGTGAAGTATTTGACGGAAATATAACCAAAGATGCCATAAAGGATGAATTTTCTATACTGAGTGATTCACTGTCTACTGTAAGGAATAATTTGCAAGCACTTTCGGAAGCTGGGAAACTCGATCCAGACAAGAATCTTGAAGACATTGAATCTTTTATCAGAAATGCCAAATCATTGATTAAAGACGTTAAGTCATTAGGCGAGCATACTGCTGATGTTGAACGGCTTAAAGAATTAAAGGTTTATCTTATCGGATTAACAGATTTTTTGAGTGCCTCAGAAAGGGCAATTAATAAAGCTACAAATAATACCTCTAAGAGCGAAAAATATACAATGTCCGCTATCGGCAACATGTATAAGGAAGCTAACGGCAAGTATGGTGTATTTTCCAGTGAACAACTTGGCGAAAATGGTAATTATATCGGGCGGCTCTTTAACTGGTTGAGAAGACAGCCTGCAAAGCAGAAACCTTTAGATCAGTACCTTTCAACAGAAGCCAGAGAGTTCTTCAATCAACAGGCTTTTGGTAAGGATCTGAATGGTACATTGCAGAAATGGGGCGATGTTGTTGCCTACTTTGATGAGCATGTATATCAGCCGATGAAAGCGGCATTTGACCAGACAGGTAAAATGGCCGAGCAGTATACCGGACCACAGAGACGGGTGCTGTCTCAGAGTGATGTTGATAGTGCGATACTCACAGGAAATACATGGTTAGAAGCTCTCAAGTCTGTTGGTGACGACTCACAGTTTGCCCCGTTAAAGGCTGCTTTAGCGGAACTTCCGACATTACTTGAAGGGGCCACTAAACTCAGCAGTTCTCTTCTTCAGAACGGCGACTTAAGAACCGCTGCATCAGGAAGTAATTATGACCGTACGATAAGTCTTCTTGATACAATAAGCACATATGAGCAGCTGATGGACGGTCTGGTGCAGTTACAACAGACTGAGGCTCAAAGTGCCGTACCAAACGGCGATGATGCACTTAGTCAGTTGCAGGAAATTCAGCGGTTATATGACCATATCGGAGCATTGGCAGCGAAAATTGTAGACGCTGATGCAAAAGCATCTTTCTTAAAAATTCAGGAGCAATTAAAGGCAGCATGTGATGCTATTAAGAGCGGTACGGTAACTGACGACCAATTAAACTATGTAGAAAATGTCAAACAGCAGATGATGAAATTTGGATTCGTTCCATCTCCTGCTGTGTCTACTGAGCAAGAGCCAGAATCGGTTACTACAAGAGTATCTTTTGACGACGATAGTGCAGAGTATACTAAGGAAAAGCTTGCTTCATTAAGAGAAGAATTTGAGAAGTTACGAGCATATGCAGAAGAAACAGATAATGAGATGGGCTTCACCAATTATCTGAAGGAATTGCAGGCATGCATTGACAAGACAGAGGAACTGACCGAAGAAGAAAAGCTTTCTGTTGATATGGCGGAGGAATTTATCGGCAGTCTTGCAGCCGGAGCAAAAGCCGAAGGTAAATATCCGGGAATGGGCGCGTCAAAGCCAAGCATTCCGGTTATTCCTCCTATACAGACTCCACCTGCGGCACCTTCAGCTCAGACATCTGCAACACCACTTGTTCCACCTCTTACTCCTCCTGTAGCTCCACCGCAGGCACTTACACCAGTGCATCAGGAAGTTACGGTAGACATTAAGTCTAATTTAGAGGAAGTAAAGACAGCTGTTGACACATTTATTAATACGGATCTGAAGAACTTACAGGATACCATTACGAGTATCAATTCAGAAGAGAACAAAATTTCTCCTAAAGTAGATGCGGCGACATTAAATTCTCTGGTTGAGGGGCTGAAGGACCTTTCATCTTCTCTTGAAATGATGAAGGAGTTCAAATTCTCAGAGGATATGCTCTCTCAGGCATCCACTCTTAATAAGGAAATAACCGGTGCAAGTGCTGCACTAAAAGAAATGCTCGTTCCTGCCGCTAAAGCCCCGGAGCAGACCGATGCAGGTAAGCAGGAAGCAGAAGCCGCTAAGAAGTCTGAACAGACCCTTGCGGAAAGTACAACCAGTATTGCTGACGTTAGGGAAAAGATTGACAATCTGATTAACGGACCTATAGCGGAGCTAAAGCAGAAAATTGCGGAATTAAATGAACTGGTTATTCAGCCTAAGGTTGGTGACATTCCTGCCGATAATCCTGTGATGGCAGCCATTGCCGCAATCAAGAGTGATATAGAGAATATTAATACAAAGGAAATTAAGCCGTCCATGGCTCCGGTTTCAAAGGAAGAGCTGGATACTCTGTTACAGAATCTCAGAGACACCATTGACAAGATAGAACATGCGACTATTTCCGAGACTCTCCTCTCACAGTTCAAATCAATAACCGAGCATCTGGTAAGCGTATCTGATTCATTGGGTAAGATGTTGGGGGCTGATAATAAGGGTGAGCCAATCACTCCTATTCCGGTACCACCGATTGATCCGGCACAACAGACCGGAGGGGCCCAGAACTTTGCCAATAACATGCAACTTGGTGGTACAGGTACCTTAAAGCAGCAGATAGATGCCATGATTAATGGCCCGCTTCAGGAGCTGGCAAAAGCACTTGATGAGGTTGGACCTGGTCATCCGATTATTCCTAGATTTGACACAGAGAGATTCAATAGGGAACTTGAGCGTATCTTCCATCAGTTAAATGAGTTAAAACATTCCGTACAGTCTATAAACGAGGTATTGGTAAAACCAATAGGCGACAGTGCTATTAATTCATTGAATAGTATTCCATTTGAGAAATTGTCATCTTTCACATTATCAGAGGATTTCAATCGACTGATGGAATATCTGCAAAGTGATTCCGGCGCAGTATCCTCTCTTACCAATAATCTGAACGGACTTTATACCGCATTGGACAATTTCGGTGCGCAGTCCGGTAAGTCATATGAGAGCTTATTTGTAAAGATATCGTCTTTCGCAGATAAGATCAGTAAGGCTTCAGGTGACCTTGACAAAGTAATAAACAGGATTACCGGCTCGGTAGATAATCAGTGGAGACTCGTAGAGTCAGCCTATGCCGGAATGAAGGACGAGAATGGTCATTTCTTCAGACGTGGTACTGATGCGAGAAATAAAGCAGAACAGCTGTTTGCCCGCAGGATGCAGAGATATGTTGACATGGGCGGTCAGAATTCTGTCGGGGATATCGCGAACATATACAGACGA
>JAKSJT010000142.1 GCA_024402125.1 Bacteroidales bacterium | reverse complement strand
AGACACTGGCTGGCTATGCCGGTTCTAGATACCAAGGAACTCAACAAGAGATATGATGTAATTGAGTATTTCCTTGGAGAAAGGGATGCCAGACTCTCTGTTCAGGAACATGTCGGAAACATCGGAGACCTTGAAAGAATCTTATCAAGGGCTGCAACCGGAAAGATTGTCCCAAGGGAAGTCATGCAGCTTGGAAGAGGTCTCTCTCAGATGGATCCGCTAAGTGAAATTTGTCGTGGAAAGGGTGTTGATCATCTTGATGAGATGATTCTGGGACTTCGTAACTGTTCAGAGCTTCTTTCCAGCATCAATAATACAATGAGCTCTGATCCTGCTGCAGCTATCGGTAAGGGTGATGTCATAGCATCTGGAGTCAATGCTGAACTCGATGAATACAGATCCATTTCCAGAAACAGCAAGGATTATCTCCTTCAGATGCAGCAGAGGGAGAGTGAGAGAACAGGTATCTCATCCCTGAAGATCGGTTACAACAATGTGTTCGGCTACTACATTGAAGTGAGGAATACATTCAAGGACAAGGTTCCTGTTGAGTGGGTAAGAAAGCAGACCCTGACAGGAGCTGAGAGATACATAACTGAAGAACTGAAGGAGTACGAGACAAAGATTCTGGGAGCAGAGGAGAAGATCTATGCTCTTGAGACAAAGATATACCAGGATCTCGTAGCGGAGATCCAGAGAAACATTGTAGCTATTCAGACGAACAGCAGAATCCTGGCAAGGCTTGATGTCCTTGTGGGATTTGCTGAACTTGCAGAGAGTAACAACTACTGCAGGCCTACAATGACAAACAATTTTGAGATTGATATAAAGAACGGTCGTCATCCTGTTATCGAGACTCTTATGCCAGCAGGTGAGGAGTATGTTCCAAATGATGTCTTCCTTGATAACGAGAGCCAGCAGGTGATTATCCTGACCGGTCCTAATATGGCGGGTAAGTCAGCACTTCTTCGTCAGACTGCCCTTATTGTCCTTATGGCTCAGGTTGGTTCCTTTGTTCCAGCGGACTCAGCGACCATCGGTTATTGCGACAAGATATTCACACGAGTTGGAGCGACCGACAATATCTCAAGGGGAGAGTCTACATTCATGGTGGAGATGCTCGAGACATCAATGATTCTACATAACTTGTCTGCAAGATCACTTGTCCTCCTTGATGAGATCGGTAGAGGAACATCAACCTATGATGGTATGTCAATAGCAAGAGCCATTGTTGAGTATGTTCACGAGTATGGTCATGGAGCAAAGACTCTCTTTGCCACCCACTATCATGAGCTGAATGATCTGGAGACAATCTATTCTAGAGTACATAATTTCCACATAGCGATTAAGGAAGTGGGAAAGCAGGTCATCTTCCTTAGAAAACTCAAGCAGGGAGGTGTTGCACATAGCTTCGGTATTCATGTGGCAAGACTCGCCGGAATGCCAAAGGAAGTGCTTGATTCAGCGGAGAGAACCCTGTCTTCTCTTGAAAAGGGCGGGATGCCTGTAGTATCACAGATAACAGAGGTTGTAAAGCAGAAGGCAAACAGCAAACCTAAGAAGGTTAAAGAGGGTGTCGTTGAGTCGGATGGCAGTCTTCAGCTTTCATTCTTCCAGTTGGATGATCCAACTCTTACATCCCTTAGAGATCAGCTCCAGAAGGCGGATTTGAACAATATGACACCTATGCAGGCTTTTGATCTTCTCAGATCAATGAAGGGTGAGCTTGGCTTGTAAAAGTAGAAATAACTAACCCATAATAACCACATCAAATGAAACGAGTGATTGTGTCTTTCGCTTTGGCGGTGCTATTTAGCATTGCAAGTGTTGCTGCTCCGAAGCAGTATTCAGTAGCATCTCCAGATGGAAGCTTGAAGGCTACCATTACAACAGGAGATCAGATCAGCTGGACTCTCTCAAAAGATGGTAAGACTATTCTTTCTCCATCTAATGTGTCAATGACTCTGACTAATGGAACCGTATATGGCGGTTCAGCTAAGCCTATCAAGGCTAGCACAAAGTCAGTTAATCAGTCAATAAAGACAGTAGTATATAAGAAGGCTGTTGTAGAGGATGTCTTCAATGAGCTTACTTTGAGATTCAAGGACTTTGATGTTGTCTTTAGAGCTTATGATGATGCTGTGGCTTATAGATTTGTGTCAAAGTCAAAGTCATCGATTGAGGTAAAGAACGAACAGGCTGAGTTCGTTTTCGACAAGGACTATTCGGCATATGTTCCTTATGTGAGAGACTATACAGTTCTGAAGCAGGAGTTCTCAAACTCTTTCGAGAACATCTACACTCATACAGCTATTTCAAAGTGGAATAAGGAGAAGATGGCATTCCTTCCTCTTGTTGTTGAGGCAGGAGATTATAAGGTAGCAATTACGGAGTCGGATCTCCTCGACTATCCTGGCATGTACCTTTATGCAGGAGCTTCAGAGGGTGACGGATCAGTTGAGGTTGGTCCTGTTACTGCAGAGACTGGTTTGAAGGGTGTATTCGCACCATATCCAAAGACAGTTCAGCAGGGAGGACACAATGAGCTCGAGGGTCTTGTCAAGGAAACAGAGAACTATATTGCCAAGGCAGCAGCTGGTGCAGCATTCCCATGGAGAATCGTAGGCGTAGCATCAGAGGACAAGGATCTTCTTAACAGCGATATCGTGTATAAGCTCAGTCGTCCGGTTGCAGAAGGATCTGATTTCAGCTGGGTAAAGCCTGGTAAGGTTGCTTGGGACTGGTGGAATGACTGGAATGTCTACGGAGTGGACTTCAAGGCTGGAATCAACAATGATACATATAAGTATTATATTGACTTCGCATCAAAGAATGGTATCGAGTATGTTATCCTTGATGAAGGATGGGCCGTTAACCTCAAGGCAGATCTATTCCAGGTTATCCCTGAGATTGATTTGAAGGAGCTGGTAGAGTACGCAAACTCAAAGAACGTAGGTCTTATCCTCTGGGCTGGATATTGGGCATTCAATAGAGACATTGAGAAAGTCTGCAAGACTTACTCCGAGATGGGAATCAAGGGATTCAAGGTGGACTTCATGAACCGCGATGACCAGGAGATGGTAGCGTTCTTCACAAAGTCAGCAGAGATTGCCGCTAAATATCATCTTATGCTTGACTTCCATGGTGCATTCAAACCATCAGGACTTCAGAGACCATATCCTAATGTCATCAACTACGAAGGAGTCAACGGTCTTGAGCAGATGAAGTGGAGTTCTGCTTCCTTGGACCAGGTTCTTTATGATGTAACTATTCCTTACACTAGAATGTTCGCAGGTTCTATGGACTACACACAGGGAGCTATGAGAAATTCTGCCAGAGCATTCTACTCTGCTAATTACAGTGAACCAATGAGTCAGGGAACAAGATGTCATCAGCTTGCAGAGTATGTTATATTCGAGTCTCCTCTTAATATGCTTTGTGATTCTCCATCGAACTATATGGCAGAGCCAGAGTGTACAGAGTACATTGCTAAGATTCCGACAGTATGGGATGAGACTATTGCCCTTGACGGAAAGCTAGCAAAGTATGCTGTAATTGCTAGAAGATCTGGTGACACTTGGTATGTCGGAGCTCTTAATGATTGGAGTGCAAAGGATCTTGAAATAGACCTTGGTTTCCTTGGAGAAGGCAACTTCCAGATGACTATATTTAAGGATGGAGTCAATGCATCTAAGGCTGCTAGAGATTATAAAAAGGAAACTATTTCAGTTCCATCCTCTAGAAAGGTGAACATTCATATGGCACCAGGAGGAGGTTGGACTGCAAAGATTATTAGGAAGTAAATTGAAAAGCGTCGGAAATATCCCGGCGCTTTTCATATATTGCTACATTGTTCTGCTATAGGCCACAGAGTAATGATAGAAATATTTATCTAATAGGTAAAGTTCATGAATGTCTTTTTCTAAGTATGCTTTGGTGAAGAGGTCTCTACTATAGCACAACTCCTTTAGAGCTTCATTTCTATTCGGTAGGCCGAGCCTAGCATACTTTATGGTGAGGTCAAATAAGTCCAAAGCTCTAATGAATGCACTCTCGGCCATCTTGTCTTTCCCTTTTGAAATCCATTTTGATGTCCTTCCGACTTCACTTCCTAGGTTAGCCAATTGTGCCGTTAATGACATTGAGGACCATTTTTTTTCGTCGGGTCTAGCAGGCAGTTCCATTAGTCAATGATAAATTTCTTTGTTATTGTTACTATCTTTTCACGTCGAGATGGATCTTCAACATCTCTACTAAGATTTCCTTGGCGAGGTCTAATATTTATTAATGAATCGAATTCTATGAAGTCTTCTTCATCAGCATCAGGGTATAAGTTGAAGCCCCATAAAGATTCTTGATCTGAACCATTATTTAATAGTTCTCTTTCAAGATCAGCGTGTAATTCTGCATCTATTGCAAGAATTTCTTTATCTATGTCAGCAACAGCTTTAACCATATCGCCATAAAAATTAGCGGCAATGGCAGCTAGTTCAGATTTGTTAATTGGTGTTTCAAGTATTAACATGACTAATCTAATGTGTTTAGAGCAAAGATAAGAAAAGGATATATAAACAACAATGAATCCGTCAAGTCATCTCAATGGCCGCATGAGAGACAAGACGGATTCAATTGTTCAATTCATAACAATGCAAAGGTAAAGATGATATCACCCTTTCTCAACTCTCATAAATGATAGTTTTTTTGGGGGCAAAAAACAAGGCGACCAATTGGCCGCCTTGCTGATAATATTTTGATACGAATTAGTCTTCTGTATCTGTTGCTGCATAAGCCTCGAGGAGCTTAGCCTGAACATCACCAGGAACTGGCTGGTAGTCTGCAAACTCCATTGTGAATGAAGCGCTACCTGATGTAAGAGAGCTAAGAGCTGTAGAGTATCTGTAGAGCTCTGCAAGAGGAATACGAGCCTTGAGGATTGAGAAGTCCTTATCAGCACCAAGGTCACCGAGGATACCACGGCGGTTCTGGATATCTGACATTACTGCACCCTGGTACTCAGATGGTGTGAGAACTTCTACATTGTAGATAGGCTCAAGGATCTTTGGACCAGCATTACGGAATGCCTCCTTGAATGCGTTACGACCAGCGATGATGAATGCGATTTCCTTAGAATCTACTGGATGCATCTTTCCATCGTATACGAATACTCTGATGTCACGGGCGTAAGAACCAGTAAGAGGACCTTCAACCATACGCTCCTTAATACCCTTAAGGATAGCTGGCATGAAGCCAAGGTCGATAGCACCACCGACAACGCAGTTGTAGAACTCGAGCTTTCCACCCCAATCGAGGTCAGCAGACTCCTGGGTCTTAACGTTGAGCTGTGTTTCCTTTCCGTCGATCTTGAACTTTGTGTTAAGAGGACCGTCTGCAGGACAAACGAGGAGGCTAACCTCACCGAACTGACCAGCACCACCAGACTGCTTCTTATGACGGTACATAGCTGTAGCAACCTTAGTAATAGTCTCACGATAAGGAACCTTTGGTGCGAAGAGTTCAACGTCAACCTTATATTCGTTGTTGAGGCTCCACTTAACGATATTGATATGCTGCTCACCGTTACCAGAAAGGATAGTCTGACGAAGCTCCTTAGAGTACTCTACAACAACTGTAGGGTCCTGTGAAGAGATCTTCTTAAGAGCATCACCGAGCTTCTGCTCATCCTGCTGTACCTTAGCCTTGATAGCACAACGATACTTAGGAGCAGGGTAAACGATCTTCTCGTGGCTGATACCAGCACCAACTGCACAAAGAGTATTGTTTGACTTACCGTTCTTAAGCTTAACTACGCAACCGAAGTCACCAGCTCTGAGAGCCTGAACAGACTCCTTCTTTGTACCTGCAACAGCGTAGATAGCTGAGAATCTTTCCTTATTAGCTGTCTCTGGATCTTCAACGTCCATACCTGCTGTAACAACACCTGACATTACCTTGAAGTAAGAAACTTCACCAAGGTGTGGTTCAAGGATAGTCTTGTAAATGAAGAGAGATGCAGGCTTTGTGTCATCACACTTAGGAGCGATAGATACGTTCTTTGTGAACTCGAGGAGTCTCTTTACACCGATGTCCTTCTTTGCAGAAACGCAGAAGATAGGGCAAACTTCGCAGTTAGCGATACCGATAGCAAGACCCTTACGGATTTCGTCCTCTGTGAGGCTACCTACCTCGAAGAACTTCTCCATGAGTGTATCATCAAACTCTGCGGCCTTCTCGATGAGCTCCTGACGAGCCTCTTCAGCCTGGTCAGCGAACTCTGCAGGGATCTCAAGGTCTTCACGTGTTCCGTTAGCATCCTTGAAGTGATAGTACTTCATCATGAGGACATCAACGAATCCGTCGAAACCAGCACCTGTAGAAGTAGGGAACTGAATGTTGATAGCCTTAGAACCAAGCTGATCCTTAATTCCAGCCATTGTATTCTCCCAATCAGCCTTTTCACCATCGAGCTGGTTGACAGCTACGATAAGAGGAAGACTGTACTGCTTAGCGAAGCGAATCATGTTACGTGTACCAACTTCAACGCCCTGCTGAGCGTTAACTACGAGGACACCGTTTTCGCAAACGCGAGTTGCTGCTACTGCACCGCCGATGAAATCATCTGAACCAGGAGCATCGATAATATTGATCTTCTTAGCCATGAACTCAGCATAAAGTGGAGTTGCATAGATAGATCTCTGATTGAGCTTCTCGAGTTCGTCGAAGTCAGAAACTGTGTTCTTGTCTTCTACTGTTCCACGGCGGTCAATGACCTTACCCTCATAAAGCATGGCTTCAGATAATGTGGTTTTTCCTGACTTAGTACTGCCGAGGAGAACCACATTGCGAATGTCTTGGGTTGAATATTCCTTCATGTTATTTCAGTGTTTTGTTATTAATTAATTCTAATTTTGTAGTGTTAGTTCTTCAAAACTAATAAATAATTTGCTCAAAACCGAATGTTCTTAGATATATTTTTTAAAAATCTAACATGAAGAAGGAAGTCAATTTAAAAGGATTTATGCACGAAGGTCTCATAGAGGCAGGTTGCGATGAAGCTGGACGAGGTCCATTGGCGGGGCCTGTCTATGCGGCAGCAGTAATTCTTCCACCTGATTTTTATCATCCGCTTTTGAATGATTCAAAACAGATGACACAAAAGCACAGGGAGCTTCTGAGACCTATAATAGAAAAGGAAGCAATCGCCTGGGCTGTCGTTCCTGTGTCGGCAGAGGAGATTGATACTATTAATATACTTAATGCGTCCATCACAGGAATGCAAAGGGCTGTCAAGCAACTTTCAGTGAAGCCGGAGTTCCTTCTTATCGATGGAAACAAGTTCAAGCCATTTGAGGATTACAAATACGCAACAGTTGTTCATGGTGACGCCACTTATGCCTCCATTGCTGCTGCTTCCGTGCTTGCTAAAA
>JAKSJT010000141.1 GCA_024402125.1 Bacteroidales bacterium | reverse complement strand
AGTCCTCCCTTATATGGACCGATAGCATTGTTGAACTGTACTCTGTAACCGGTGTTGACCTGAATCTGTCCTTCATCGTCAACCCATGATACTCTAAATGTGAGGATTCTGTCAGGCTCTACGAGTCTCTCGATCACCTTAGATGCCTCAAATTCTGGATGCTGGTTATAAACATCCTCAATTGACTCCAGAACTTCTCTTACTGCCTGAAGGAACTCCTTCTCTGCAGGATACTTGGCCTGGAGATTCGCCATTATTACTGACGTTTTCATAAAATTATGTGGTTATTAGTTTTTATATAGGCGCCTACTTCACTTCCCATGTAGAACCGCTTCTAAGAAGGTCGTCTACACAGTGAATCTTTGAGTTGGCTTTTACTTCGTTGACCTGTCTTTCAACTTCATCCTGGTATGTCTTGTCCTCAATTGCACGAATAACTCCAAGTGCGATTGGGAAGTCTGGTCCCTTCATGTTTGCAAGCATCATGTGAAGACCAAAATCGTCTCTATGAGGGTGGTGAGTAAGAACATCCTTCTCTGTAAAACCACCTTCTCCGATTGTGATAACCTTGAGGCTGTTTCCGATAAGGGCGATACCCTTGTTTCTCTGGGATCCGAAGATCATCTTCTCACCGTCTCTAAGATAGATTGTTCTGTCTGCCTTATTCTCTTTTGCAGAGATCTCAGCATGTGATCCGTTATTGAAAATAACGCAGTTTGTCAGGAACTCCATTACAGAGCATCCGTTGTGGCGAGCTGCCTCGAGCATAATCTCCTCGCTGATAGCAAGCTCAGTGTCGATACTTCTTGCGAAGAATGTTCCCTTTGCCGCAATTACAAGGTTACCTGGATCGAATGGATTCTCGACTGTTCCGTAAGGTGAAGTCTTAGTGATTGCTCCAAGCTTTGATGTTGGAGAGTACTGTCCCTTTGTCATACCGTAGATACGGTTGTTGAAAAGGCATATATTGATATCAGTATTTCTTCTGATAGCATGGATGAAGTGGTTACCTCCGATAGCAAGGGCATCACCGTCTCCGGAAATCTGCCATACGCTAAGATATGGGTTAGCCACCTTCATACCTGTTGCAATTGCTGCTGCACGACCGTGGATACTATGGAATCCGTATGTGCTCACATAGTAAGGAAGTCGGCTTGAACATCCGATACCGGATACAACCACAACTTTTGATTTGTCAATGTTCTCCATTTCACAGACCTTTGGAAGGGTCTTCTGGAGAGCTGCAAGAATTGCATAGTCACCACAACCTGGACACCATCTTACTTCCTGGTTGCTCTTGAAATCCTTGATTGTATAATTTGCCATGATAAGTCTTCTTTTGATTAGTTAATGCCCTCGATTGCCTTCTTGATATCGTCTACAAGGAAGGTCTGACCCTGAATCTTATTGCACTGGAGGAAATTGAACTGAGGAAGTTTTGTGCGGAGATATCCGGCAAACTGTCCAGAGTTAAGTTCGCATACAAGGATGTTCTCAAATGCTGAGAATACCTCTTCAGTGTTCCTTGGAAGAGGGTTAATGTAATCAAAATGAGCGAAGCTGACTTCTGTTCCCATCTCCTTGAGCTCCTCTACTGCTGAAAGGATGTGACCATATGTTCCACCCCAACCAACTACAAGAGTCTTTCCAGACTTAGGACCCATAACCTTGAGTTCAGGAATGAAGTCTGCCACTTTCTCGACCTTAAGAGCTCTCTCCTTTACCATAAGCTCATGATTCTCAGGATCTGTTGAGAGGACTCCGTCATGGTTTTTCTCCAAACCACCGACTCTGTGCTCAAAACCTGGCATACCAGGAGTTGCCCAGCTACGAACATAGTTCCAGTCTCTCTTATATGGCTTGAATCCGCCTTCTGCCTCTTCAGGCTTTGCAAATCTTGGATGGATTGTAGGATACTCACTCATTGAAGGAATCTTCCATGGTTCTGAACCGTTACCCAGGAATCCTTCTGAAAGCATAACAACAGGCACCATGTGCTCGAGAGCGATTCTAGAAGCCATGAATGCTGTATCAAAGCAGTGTGCTGGTGAATGAGCAGCAATAACTACTAGTGGGCTCTCACCATTTCTACCGTAAAGGATCTGATTGAGGTCTGACTGTTCTGTCTTGGTTGGAAGACCTGTACAAGGACCACCTCTCTGAACGTCAACGATAACAAGAGGAAGCTCTGTCATAACTGCAAGACCCATAGCCTCACTCTTAAGTGAGATACCAGGACCTGAAGTTGTTGTCACAGCAAGGTCTCCGATAAATGCAGCTCCGATTGCAGAGCAGATACCAGCGATCTCATCCTCTGTCTGAACTGTCTTCACTCCAAGGTTCTTATGGAGAGCTAGTTCCTCAAGGATTGCTGTTGCTGGAGTGATAGGATATGATCCGCAGTAGAGTTCAAGACCTGACTTCTCAGCAGCTGCGATAAGACCCCAAGCTGTAGCCTGGTTACCTGTAATGTTACGGTATGTACCCTTAGGAAGGTCAGCTGGAGCTACTGTATATGTGTTAGGAACTGCCTGAATATTTGCAGCATAATTGAAACCATCCTTAAGAACCTTCTCGTTTGGAACGATCATCTCAGGATGTTTCTTTGAGAACTTGTTCTTTATGTATGCGAATACATAATCGAGTGGACGGCTGTAGATATAGCAAGCCATACCAAGTGTGAACATATTTCTACACTTGTTGATTGAAGCCATATCAAGACCTGAATCTCTCAAGCTGTCTGCTGTAAGCTTCGAGATAGGAGCAATGAGAAGAGTTCTGTCTTCAATGCCGAGTTCCTCGAATGGGTTGTCTGTCTTGAAACCTGCCTTTGCCATGCTGGCATCGTCAAAAGCATCCTCATTGACAAGAATCATAGCTGTTCTCTTAGCCCATTTAGCATTGGCCTTAAGAGCAGCAGGATTCATTGCGACAAGCATGTCGCAGAAGTCTCCTGGGGTGTTTACTTTTGTATTTCCAATATGAACCTGGAATCCTGAAACGCCACCGATTGTACCCTTAGGGGCACGGATTTCAGCAGGATAATCTGGGAACGTAGATAGTCCGTTTCCATAGACTGCAGACATATTTGCGAAGAGTGTTCCAGTGAGCTGCATACCGTCACCAGAGTCTCCAGCAAATCTAATTACGATGTCTTTAGCATCTATAACCTTGTGTTGCATGTGGTTAGTGTTAGTTATTGTATTATTTTATTATATGTTATTCAATTATTTTAATAGGATTGACCCCTAAAGCAAAAAAGACAGGCCTAAGCCTGTCTAATCATTATATGCTTGATACTACTGCTGCTGAAGAGCCTGCATCTCAGCCTGAACTGTCTCAATAGTTCTGTTTGCTGGAATACCGAGTGCCTTCTTAGCCTCTGCTGTAATATCTGTGCTCTTTGTATCATCTACATAAAGAAGCTGAGCTACTTCGAATACATACATGTATCCACCATCCTTAGCAATCTTATTTACAGCCTCAAGAGCCTTCTGCTGAAGTGGTGCCATAAGAGCCTGCTCCTGCTCAGCGAGTTCCTGCTGAATAGCTGCCTGGAACTCCTGGATTCTGTTCTGAATCTCTGCAAGTTCCTCCTCCTTGCTCTCCTTGATAGCAGCTGTCCAAGTAGAAACCTTCTGCTGATACTGTGAGTACTTTGTATTGAATTCCTCTACCATGCTCTGGTATGTATCTGAAGCTTCCTTCTGTGTAGCCATCATCTGCTTCTGTGCCTCCATGAATTCTGGTGCAAGCTGGATAAGTTCGCTAGTGTTAACATGAGCAAATTTCTGCTGAGCAGAAGCTGCTACTGTAATCAATGCCATAGCGGCAATCAAAAGAATCTTTTTCATATTATGTAATTTTTATTGTTTCACATTAAAAAACCATGCCAAACTAGAATTGCTGTCCGATCACGAAGTGGAACTGGCTACCACCATACTTTGTATCATCAAATCCGTAACCCCAGTCGATACCAAGTAGACCGATCATTGGGAGGAAGATTCTTACACCAACACCGGCAGATCTCTTAATCTTGAATGGATTGAATGCTCTGATGTCAGACCAACAGTTACCACCCTCGAGGAATCCAAGTACGAAGATAGTAGAAGAAGGCTGAAGAATAACAGGATAACGGAGCTCGACTGTGAACTTATCGTATACGTTACCAGCGTATGCCTGACCGTTAGAGCTATATGATGAAAGCTGATATGGTGTCAATGAGTAGTTCTCATAACCACGCATAGCAATTACTTCTGATCCGTATGAAGAGTAACCTGACATACCATCACCTCCGACAAGGAATCCCTCGAATGGAGAATATCCCCAGCTTCTGTTATAGTATCCAAGGTAACCGAACTGAGCCCTAGCCATGAGGACGAAGTCCAAGTTCTGGTGAAGCTT
The DNA here is from genome assembly GCA_024402125.1 of Bacteroidales bacterium. Classification (GTDB taxonomy): domain Bacteria; phylum Bacteroidota; class Bacteroidia; order Bacteroidales; family UBA932; genus Cryptobacteroides. The sequence continues at coordinate 3,023 of JAKSJT010000141.1, read as the reverse complement.
AGTATAGACTGTTGAGCTGAACTTCCACTTATGGTACTCAATCCAACGATATCTCTCAGTACTTGACCAAATGTTTCCGTTAGGACCCATTGCGTTATAGTCAACATCTCTCCATGAAGCTACAGGAACCTTATTGCCCTTCTCATCGAAAGTATGCTTTCTAAGAAGAGAGAATGGAGGAGTCAACTGAACCGAAGCGGAGAACTCTGATCCCTGACGAGGGTAGATCTGCTGGTCAGTTGATGTACGTGAAAGACTAAGCTGGTAACTGATGTTATGTGAAGTACCGTGATCGAAGATGAAGTAGTTCGAATACCAGTTAGTAAGCTTATATGTCTGCCAGCTAACTCCATTGTAAAGAGTGAAGTAGTTATCTGGCCACTTAAGTCTAGTTCCAATACCACCCGCAAAACCATATACCTCCATCATACGGTCCTTGTTAAGAATACCAAGGGCTGTGTATGAGTTAGTCTGTCTTGTGTAGTAAGCTGAAAGGTTGAGAGCTGTTGGCTTCTTACCGAAGAGCCAAGGCTCAGAGAAGCTTGCTGTAAGAGCTGTATAGTATGTACCGTTTGTCTGAAGACGGAATGCAAGGTTCTGCGCATCTCCTAGAGGAACTGGTCTCCAAGCTGACTTGTCGAGGATTCTTCTAGTAGAGAAGTTGTTGAAGCTCACACCGGCTGTCGCAACGAATGTTCTACCACCCCAACCTCCTGAGAGCTCAAGCTGGCTGGAAGGTTTCTCAGTCACATTGTATACAAGGTCTACTGTGCTGTTTGCCTGATTAGGGATAATTGAATATCCAGTAGTAGGGTCCATAATTCCTTCAGCATCGAACTGACCAAGGGATGCAATTTCTCGAATTGATCTCTCGAAGTCACTCTGGCTGAAAAGATAACCAGGACGAGTGAAGATCTGACGACGTACTACCCTTTCATTAGTGAGGTCATTACCATTAATGACAATGTTGTTAAGAGTAGCCTGCTTACCCTCTGAGATACGGATCTCGACATCAATTGAGTCGTTCTGGATTGTCATCTCGACAGGAGTGATGTTGAAGAAGAGGAATCCGTTGTCACGGTACATCTTCGACACATCATATTCAGACTGCTTACCACCGCCTGAAACTCGGTGATTCATGGTAACAACATCGTATGGGTCACCCTTCTTAATCTGGAGAATCTGGTTAAGGACATCTGTTGAGTAAACAGAGTTACCAGTCCATGTAATATCTCTGAAATAGTACTTCTTACCCTGGTCGAATACCATATCGATGGCAAGTCTGTTTGGCTCGATATAGTAGATAGAGTCTCTTACAAGACGAGCATCGCGGTAACCAGCCTCATTGAATGCCTCAAGGACGGTCTTACGGTCATTCTGCCACTCCTTCTCCTTGAATTTTTTGCTACTGAAGAAGTTATAGATCTTGTTAGACTTTGTCTTCTTCATGTGCTTAGCGAGCTTGAAATCAGTGATTTCCTTTCCATCATTACCGATGAAATTGATATCCTTGATTCTGACTCTTTCGCCTCTATCAATGTTGAAGTTTACTCTGATCGCATTTGCAACGACTGTATCCTTCTCCACCTCAACGTCAACCTTTGCTAGAAGGAAACCCTTCTCTGCGTAGTATCTCTTGATAATATCTGTTGAAGTCTTTGCTACATATTCCGAATACTCGCCACCTCGTCTAAGGTTAACTCGCTCCTGAATATCCTTCTTCTCACTTGTTCTTATACCAGTATAATTCCATCTGGAAACACGTGGTCTCTCGATAATGCTGATCTTTAGATAAGCAGAATCGCCCTTAGCACTGAGATGATCGATAGAAAGTGCTACATCCTCGAAATATCTCTGGAGCCAAAGACGCTGAACGATTGAAGAAATATCGTCTCCCGGAATGGTGAGTTCCATTCCCTTCTGAAGTCCTGTAATCTGGATGATACGGTCATCCGTGAATGTGTTGTTACCTTCAACAGACACACCTCCCACGATATACTTTCGTGGGCTGTTATAATCAATTTCAACTTGTGCCTGAGCTACTCCTTGTACTAGGAAAAAGAGAAGCACAGCCACTATATGGTATATTTTCATGAAACGGTTATTCATTTTTAACATGCAAATATACGCAATTATTTAACTTTTCCATAGCGTCTGTCACGCTTTGCATATTCTGCAAGGGCAGCGCGGAATTCTGGCTTTCTGAAGTCAGGCCAAAGTGTTGGCACTGAAAGTATCTCCGTATAAGCAAGTTGCCAGAGCATATAATTGCTGATTCGCATCTCTCCTGAGGTTCTGATCATAAAGTCAGGATCAGGAATTCCAGCAGTCACGAAATACTTGTCGAATGAAGCGATATCCATATCATCCAAAGAATCAAGTTTTGACGGATCTGCAGCGATCTCTCTAGCAAGCTTCTTTGCTGCCTCAAGGATATCCCACTTGCCGCTATAGCTGATAAAGATGATAAGAGTCAATGTCTTGTTGTCCTTTGATGCCTCCATCAATCCATCGATAGCAGAATTGACAGGATCTGACAAACGGCTTCTGTTTCCTAAGAACATAACCCTGACGCCCTGCTTCATAAGGGCTTCTGCCTCATTGGCAATAGATTTGACCATAAGTCCCATAAGGGTACTTACCTCAGACTCGGGACGATTCCAGTTCTCTTCCGAGAATGCAAATAGAGACAGGTACTCTACACCTTCCTCTGCTGCAGCTTCAACACATGCACGAACGCTTTCTACACCATTTGCATGACCATAGACGCGCTCTTTTCCTCTTTCCTGAGCCCATCTTCCATTTCCGTCCATAATAATGGACACGTGTCTAGGAATCTTCTTATCCATTGCTTTTGTATTCATTTTTTAAATGTCTGCCTCGTTGCGAACATCTTCGCCCCAGAACAATTTACTTGTGAGTGCTTTAATAAAATTAGCCTTATTCAGCCTCACTCTCTTAAGCGAAAATTGTGCCATGGCTATGTCCAGTTTGACATCCGGGCGGACTGTAATGTTACGGTT
>JAKSJT010000140.1 GCA_024402125.1 Bacteroidales bacterium | reverse complement strand
ATAACTTGAGTAACATGAATAACACTATTTCTAAATCTTTTATTGTCTCACTGCTGGCTATCCCGTTTATGTGTGGTACAGCTGCAGCTCAGACAAATGGCGCAGTCTGGTCTCAGACAATAGAAAGGGCACTTGGCGCTCATGGAATCAATGCTACTGCATCTACTGACATTCAGAATGGAGGACAAACACTGCATCTCACTATAGACGGTAAGACCGTCAGGGAACCGGTTATCGGTAACGGAGCAGTGGGTGACTATTCTTCGACCGTCTATGTTATCATAGATGGTATAGAGTCCAGAAGCAGGTTCATGAACCCTGTTACTGGAAATGTGACATCTCAGATCAGAGCCGGGTCAAATGTCCCATCCAGAACTCCAAGCCGTCAGCCATCAAGGCCTGCAGACAAGTATTCCTATGATCCGGTTCGTGAGTGGCATTCGAAATCAGGAGCATATAAACCAGACGAGGTATTTGAGGACATGAGGGACCTTGACCTTCTTGCAATCTCCCTGGAACGTGCGATTGGCAGTGCTGTTAGAGTGAAGCTTGTTGATCCGATGTATGCTAATACAATCCCTGTTGAAGAGACTCTACTTCTTCTAAGAACTAGGGTCATTGACCTTCAAAGAGGTTTTGTGTATGAAAAGCCAAAAGAGGGTGAACCTGCACCAAGCCAGCCTAAGGTTGCACGAAAGCTTGCATATGCCAATGTCAATCTCCAGTTCGTGAATGATGCTAACGGACAGGTTGTATGGCAGGGGACAATAGAGGATAATGACTACACATCTTCATCCTATACTGACCCAATGGAGAGCTGTCTTAATTCCATCGCCTCAAGACTGACAAGAGTCCTAAACGAGATGTATCCTTATACTGCTCCTAGACTTTCTGCTACCGGTCTTGTCACCGAGATGTCATCAGACAAGAAGGAGAAGGCCAATACTGTTTTTATCAATATGGGAACAGACCAGGAACTGGTTTCTGGAGACGGTTTGACTGTATATCTGGAACAGACTGTTGGAGGCAATGTGGGCTCGACTCAGACAGGAACTCTCACTGTATCTGAAGTTCAGGGAGCTACATTATCTCTTTGTAAGGTAAAGAAGGGTGAAAAGGAGATATACAGCGCTATTCAGTCAGGTCAGACCTTGGTTGTAAAAACTACATGGTAGATTAGTAGAATCGTCGGCAAAGTGAATAATTCTAGACGATTGTATGAATCTTTGTAGTGTAAAGACAAATTAACATATCTATATGAAATTCAATAAGATTCTTGCATTTGCAGCTGCTTTTACTGCACTTGCGGCATGCTCTTCAAACCAGATTATTGAAGATTTTGAAAGCGGTCTTGAAAAGTGGACAATTGAAGGAGACTCTTTCGAGATTTCTAATGCATCTGAAGAACTCTCAGGTTTTGAGGGATTCTCATATTTGAGAAGCAGCTCTGATGATTCGAAGGTGGGATCTGCTGTTTCACAGCCATTCCAGATCAAGTCAGATTATATCAACCTGCTTGTTGCCGGTCCAAAGTCTTCTATGGGTAGATCTGCTCTTTCAGTCAGCCTTGTTGTTGATGGAGAGGACGTCTTGGCTAGCGGTTCAATCGGCAAGGATGAAAAGACATTTGAGTGGCTCAGCTTTGATGCCGCTATGTATAAAGGAAAAACCGCTCAGATCAAACTGACAGCAGGGGAGCCTATGAGATTTGGAACTCGCACTTTCCCTAGAGGATTCATCGCAGTAGATCAGATTCAGCAGGGTAAGCAGAGACTAAGTTCATTTTACCCTGAGTACAAGGTGTCAGTCAAGGTTGATAAGAAGTATATCCTTATCCCTGCTGCTAACAATGGCTCTAATTCACGTCTTTCAGTGATGGTAGATGACCAGAACATTCTGGGAATCGCTCAGAGCGCAAAGCCTGCTACAGACAGAATTGATTACTATATCCCTGTCAATGTTGAGAAATACTCTGGTAAGACAGTTGATGTTATTCTGACTAACATCTATGAGGAGGATATGGTCTTCGGTGCTATAAAGACCTCTGATGAGATGATGAACGAGTATAATGAGCAGTATAGACCACTAGTTCACTATTCTCCTGAGTTCGGTTGGACAAACGACCCTAACGGCATGGTATTCACACCTCAGGGTGAGTGGCATCTTTCTCTTCAGTATAACCCTTATGGTACATCTCATGGCAACATGCACTGGGGACTTGCTACATCTAAGGATCTTATCCACTGGACAGACACTCCAGCTATTATCGCACCGGACGAACTTGGTTCAATCTTCTCAGGTAGCGCTGTTGTTGATCATGACAACACTGCAGGTTTTGGTAAGGATGCAATCGTTGCAATCTACACTTCTGCAGGTCAGGGTCAGAGACAGAGTATAGCATATTCTACTGACGGAGGCTACACATTTACCAAATATGACAAGAACCCTGTTCTTGCAGATCCTGAGCAGAGAGACTTCAGAGACCCTAAGGTCAATAGAATAGGGGATCAGTGGGTTATGGCTCTTGCTGTCGGTCAGGTTGTAAGATTCTACGGATCTCCTGATCTAAAGAACTGGAGTCTTCTTAGTGATTTCGGAACTGGGATGGGTTCTCATGCAGGTGTATGGGAATGTCCAGACCTTATGTGCTTTGACTATAACGGACAGAAGAAGTGGGTGCTCTTTGTAAGTATCAATCCAGGAGGTCCTAACGGTGGAAGTATCACACAGTACTTTATCGGTGACTTTGATGGAAAGAGATTCAAAGCAGATCCTCTTCCATATCCTCTCTGGGTTGATGAAGGAGTAGACAACTACGCTGGTGTTACTTTCAACAATACAACAGGCAGAACAGTATTCATGGGTTGGATGAGCAACTGGTCATACACAGGACAGACTCCAACTCTTGCTTTCAGAAACTCAATGACTCTTCCAAGAGATCTTTCTCTTAAGAGTAATGGAAAGCATCTTATCTTGTCTAGTGTTCCTTCTCCTGAGGTTTATGCAGCAAGAGCAGCAGAGAGAGCAATTGAAGGCGTTTCTTCTTCACAGAGCTTCTCTATTCCATCAATTCTTGAGAACAACAAGGGAGCTTATGAAATTGACGCTACAATCACTCCTGATGCAAAGGGTGAGTTCACACTTACTCTTTCTAACTCAAAGGGTGAGAACGCAGTATTCTGCTTTGATACAAAGTCTCAGAAACTTTCTCTTGATAGAAGTAAGAGTGGCAATGTTGACTTCTCGGCTTCATTTGCACAGAAACCAGTTGTTGTGTCGCTCAATCCTCGAAATGAGTATAAGATTCAGATGTTTGTAGACAGACTCTCAACTGAGCTCTTTATCAATGACGGAGACATGGTATTTACAAACTGTGTATTCCCATCAGAGGTGTTCAACAAGTTTGATATTGCATCTTCTAACTGCAAGATTTCAGTTAAGGATGTAAAGGTTTATGAACTTAAGTAGTTGATACAAAGTATCGTAATTACTTGGCGATGCTTGATATTTAATATTTGAATTAGAAACTCTCTCCAGAAAATAATAACTGGAGAGAGTTTCTGATTTTTAGATGTCCTCTATTTCAGCATATTTGGACCAGTAAAAGTATGCTTCGGGGTTGCCCATGTACATTTTAGCAATAACTGATGGCATTTTCTTCTTTGATTTGACAATAGGTTTTGCACTGTCATATTTTTCAAGTGTAGATATGTCATACTTGATGATAGCCGCCAGATATGCCGCTTTAGTGGCGTCAGTGCTGGCTTGCTCAATATAGTATTTACCAAGATACATGAAACTCTTGAGCCTGTTTATTCCGTCTTGGAGAGCTTCAAAATTACCCATTCCAGTTTTGCCTCTTGTAGCCAGACACTTGGCGGTTTCAATTGTGTCATCTAGCGCTAACTCAGAATTAGTAGGGAGATTTCTGTATGACATCTCCACAGGAATAATCCTGCTGTAGGCCTTTTTAACGCAGTTGATATCAATTACGGCATCAAAGAGACGTCCAATATCATACAACTGCTTGATGATTTCCAGATGCCTATTCTGACCATTTTTGAAATATGGTATTCCGGATGTGTTTGGTGCAAAAGCTGTAAGCTTATCACCCAGGATATCATCGGCAGATGGAACGCAGACCTTAACGGCTTCTTCATCACACTTCACAAAAGGATGCTCTAGACTAAGATTGTTCACCCTTGAATAGTGGGAATCTTCATATAGGACATCAAGAAGGATGTACTCATTGCGATTCATACCACCTTTGTAGGCTATTTGATAATGGAATTTCGAGTGTGATTTAGGAATATCAGTAGAACGTTGCTCGCGGTATTCTTCCTCTTTGCTCACAAATCCATAATCTTCATAATTTTTCAGATACTCATTGATATTTGTTCCAGGAGGACAGATTATATCCACATCAATGCTTAATCGGTGTAATTGTTGCCCCAAGATTAACATAAGTGAAGTTCCACCCTTCCAGATAAATGGACACCCGGATTCTGCGAGAAGTTCAACCAATGAGAAAGCTCTTATTACTTTCTCAATGAGGTTCTTGTCTGGATATTTCATTTCAGACGAAACTTTCTCAATCCAGTCCTCCGTAAAAGAACCTTTATTTACCATGACTCAGTCCGTCAATTTCTTTAGCTAATTCATCTCTAACACCACGTCGTCCAGCATAGCGAAGAAGTTTGGTGATGTTGATCGAAAAAATCTTGAATGCATTCTCAAGCATTCTTGCACTTTCTTTTCCTGACAGATAATCGAAATCCTTGTCTCTTCTTATATCGACCATCAGCTTTTCCAAAGTCGGTCCAATAATCCCATCCATAGTTTTTAAAGGGGAATCAGATACCATTGGCTTTACGATTATTGCTGGTGATGAAATGTCAATATACTTATAGAATTCATCTTTCCCAGGCTTGTAGAATACTCTGTAACTTTTTTCCTGAAGAGTATGGAATATAATTTCAGCAATTGACCTTTCTGTCTCGACATAAGTCAAGGCGTTATAGGAAAGATGATGCTGAAGTGGAGACAAAATCTTACCATCATATACGCAGAGTGGTGCGTTGGGAAATGATTTTTTCAGAAATGTATACAATTGTTTTGTATCCTCGTTGACTTGATATGAAAACGATGGTTTCTCGGCAAGTGTATACATTCCTCTCTTGACTCTGGATACAGTTCCTTTTGAGACAAGCTGCACAAGAGTCCATTGCAGATACTGTCTGCTAATCTCATTGCTTGAGCTATAGAGATCATTAGACGTGAAGATTGGAGACTCTTTGGCAAACTCCATAATATGTTGTTCTACTTTTGTCATTTCTATGCAAAATTATCTATATTTCGTCAATATTCAAAAATATTGACAAAAAATAGAATTCTATGACTTGTTTATATAAATCCAGTGCCAAAACCACATATCTTTAAGGTGTGTGGATACGGCACCCCCAAGGAATCAGCCTTGGTTCTGTATGTATTTCTCAATAATCTCCTGCGAGACTTGTCCGATGCTACATGCAAAGTAACCGTCTGACCAGAGATGTCTGTGTTTCCAATAATAACTTGCAAGCATGTCGCCATGAACCTTCCACATCTCATAAGTGCTGCGCTGCTTCATTTGTCTGGCTATCTCTGACACCGGTGTGTCAGGACTGTAGTCAAGCAGGATATGGACATGGTCCTTGTCTGTCTCCATCTGTATGATTGAATAGCCCAGAGCCATCGCAGCACTTTCCAGAAAGGACTTGACATCAGCGCTTGCATTCCTGTCCGCAAAGACCGGTCTTCTATACTTTGTGACAAAGATCAAGTGAATCTTCAGACTGAACTTCGAGTGACCGCCTCTTCTGTAACCATCCATGTCGACCTCGCCTGTATTCTCTTCATGTTGCTGAGCTTGGGGGTCTTCTTCCCCTTCGGCATCTGGGAGAAGTCGACCTTGTTCCCGTCAATGTCCATCAGGATGGCATATCCTGAGCTCATCCTTCCCTTGATGAAGTAGATGCCGCCCATATACCGCACCTTGTCATACTTCCTGAATCCCATGATCTTTCCGGTCTGTAGCCTCTGGCCGCTGCAGGGGCCCTGGGTCTGCTGGAAGTCCCCGTCAGGGACACATCGCTTCCGGAAGAGGTTGCAGCATATCCTGAAACGGTTTTCGCCGGATGCAATGCAGCAGGCATCTGTGCTGTGGCTTTTCTCAAGTCCCATCGAAAGTCTGTTGGCCTTGGTTACGTAACCATAGGTCCGGACTGCTTCAGGGTACCTTGCGGACAGCCTTGTCTTCAGGGAGTTCATCTGCGTGGCGTACCGTAGGGTCCCCTTCCTCCTTCCATTCTTCGGGAGTGACACCTCACCCCTGTGCAGGGCTGCATGGCATGTGTGGCAGAGGACTATGAGGTTGTCGGCTGTGTCTGCTCCGCCCCTGCTGCGAGGCACGATGTGATGGGTCTCAAATTTTTCATCCCTGTGCTTCCCGCCGCATATCTGGCACGTGTGGTTGTCCCTTGACAGTACCATCGCCCTCGTGTTCTCAAAGCCATAGTTTGGACCCTGTTGGTATCCCCACGGCCTCACCGACGGGTCAGCGAGCTGCGGGTTGGCCATCAGGCTGGTGTCAAAGCTCCCCACCTCAAGTATGATTCTGCCGATCGGGTATGCTCCGCTGACAAGGGATATCTCCCTCTCATGGGAATGTATCTTGCTGACCATTGTGGGGGACAGCCTGTCTTCCCTTGTGGAATTGCCCCTGTTCAGGAAACGCGGCTCCCTGTAGCGGCATTTGCGGCTGCGCCTGTCGCGTCTTCTCTTCGCCCTGTCTGACATCCTCCCGGGGATGTCATCCCTGCATGCGACCTCAGACATGTATACGATTTCTCCGCTCGCCGGGTTGTAGACGGCATAACCTGCAGCCCCGCTCCCCACATCCACGCCAAGGTTCATCGGCTGGACATAGCTACTTGTCTCATAGAGAAGCTTGATACGGTATGGCCCACCCTTCTTGCGGTAGTGCTTTGCCTTTCCGCTGGATACCAGAAGCCTTGCCACCGCATTCGAGCATGGCATCAGAACCTTTCCGTCTTTTGAGATGACACTGACCATCTTCTTTTCCTGTGTTTTTCAAAATTAAGTTATCACTAACTAAATACTCTGCCAAAAGAGGCAGGTGGCGCGTACTCCGGGAACCTAACAGCATCAACAGTTGCTGTACCAGCTTCGTTTCCGACTTCAACTCGACAATGATAGCACGACCTTCTGAGCGCATGTCACCGAAGCTTCTTCTTACTCCAACTTACCTTAAACATGCACGGCAGGGACTTGGTCTGTTGCGTCAACCAAGTGTGCCTAATCGTACTATCGTAGCAGGCGTCTCAGCCTGCTCAGTCTGGTAACCCATTTAATGGAAGCCACATCCCTTTATGGGGTGTGGAGGGTCACT
>JAKSJT010000014.1 GCA_024402125.1 Bacteroidales bacterium | reverse complement strand
CAAACTTCATCACTGGCATCCACTGTAGTCCAGTCTTTAATTGTTGCTACAACATCAATCTGAGTCTTGGAGAGTTTGAGGTTGTAGACATAGTGCATACCGCTCTCCCACTTTCCAGAAGGGGCAACAAGGTCTGTTGAACCGCTCTTCTTTATAGGAGCGACATCTGTATAATAGATATCCTTTGTATTGTCTTCATTAGTGATTGTGATCTTAAATCTCACATTCGAATCAGCCCTAGGTGTTGAATAAGTCAACACCTGAGGAACGACTGCATCAAGACGAGTATTCTCATTACCTGTTCCGTCAAGAACATTGAGAGCATAAGTTGAAGCTGATCCTGTTGTGAATGCTCCCCTATCTCCAAGCTTGATATCTCCGGTTGTGTAAATGTTAGTCACTTCAACAACAGCACCCTCAAGTCTTACTTTGTCAGTTCCATCTGTTGTTGAGAGGTTGACCTGAACCTTACTCATCATGTATGCGAACTCAAGGTTAACTGTTCCTTCAGTTGCACAGATACCGTCCGAATAAAGATTCTTCGAAGTATGGTCTCCATTTGAACAGGTAGCATCCATGGCAACGTTTGGTCTTGCAATCATAAGGTCAGATGGGAATGAACCCTGAGCATACTTGACATTATTGACCTCTATTACCTGATACTCCTTAGAGTCATGTGTCTTTGCCTTAACTCTAGGATAAGTGACATCCCCTTCCTCTACTCCTGTCGATGGCCATACTCCTCTCATCTGATAATGTGTATCATGGCTTGGCCAATAAAGAGGATTGCTGAATGTCCAGTCAGGAGCCACAACAGAAGACTCGGCTGCGAAATAACTGTTCTGGTTTCCAGAGAATCCATCGCTATATCCGCTATCCAACGATGTGCTTCTATAGAAACTGAATGAACCGGTTGCTGCTACACCGCTATTATCTCCAAAATTTGCTGTAATATTGATTAGAGGCGTAACCACTTCTGAATAAACACTCTCCCAATCCAGAACAGTTGCAGTAACTTCAATCTTAGTTTTCTTTACTCTGACTGTGATAACGTAATTCTTACCAGGTTCAGTCTTATAGTCTGTAGAAGCATTAAGTTCATACATCTTTGCTCTTATCTTCTCTGCTGTGATATAGAAGATGTTTCCGTCTGCATTGACTCTAGCGATGATGTCTGTATCTGATTCACCGAAGCAAGAGCCAGGAACAACAAGAGCATCCTTGATGACAGTATATGTAGCATCAGAAGTGTTATCTGTTCTCATGATAACAGTAGAAGGAGTTGACTGACCTGTAACAATTCCTGTTGTAACATCAACATTTCCTTTTAGGAAAGGCCACTCAGCGTTAGATGAAGAAGCATCATTTGATGTGAGCTTAACTTCAGGAACTGATGCGAATCTATGTGCCGAAGCACCTACTCCACCTGTTGTCTGGAATCCCTCGTCAGCGATCAAACGTACAGTTATCTTACTCATCTGGTGTCTGAACTCAAGGAGTTTTCCTTCTGATCTTGAGTCGAACTTATAAGTTCCATCAAGACCACCAACCTTAACGTTATGGCTTGTAAGAAGGTCCTTAGCACTCCAATCCGATCTCTGGTCTTGCGAAAGAGTCCATGGCAATTCCGAGAAATCAGATACTGCAGGAGCATTACTGTCTCCATTGACTGCAGCGCCGTAGATTGTAAGGCCCTCATCTCTTCCTGTAGATGCGTTAGCAGGATCTGCTGTTCCGAAATCATCCCAGAAAATATTAGGAGAAAGAGTCAAAGGATTATGACCAGAAGCTGCTGTACCTACTGTTGCAGTAGTTGGCTTTACAACAAGTTCAGGAGAATGATCTGTCCAAGTTCCGCTAATCTGAAGAGCCAGCTCTGTTCCGCTTGCAAGTGCGATATGGTTTGCATGAGCGTCCTCTGATCCGGCCTTTGTAGCTACACTTGAAGCCTTGCTGTCTACAATGCTTGAGCTAAGGCTGATGGCATTGTCTGCCTCCCCTACGGTATACATAGGGTCTTCCTTGCTACACGCAGAAAGCATAGCGAGTGCAACTAATGGATATATGTATGCTGATATCTTCATTTGCTATTTGATTTGAACATTATCGTCACCTGCTACGACATCCTCCCATTCCAGAATCGTTGCATCAATGCTCTTGATACCTGTCTTAGATAGTTTGAATGTGTAAGTGTAGTTATAGTTAGGATACCATCTGTGAATTCTGAACTTTCCAGTTGATACTTCCTCGTATGGATTGACAAGATTATTGCTTGATACTGATGAAGAAAGGACATCCTTCATAGTAACTTCATACAAGTTGTTGTCAGCTGTCTTGATAACAAGAACCACTCCGTCAAGAGACTGAGGGACTGCTCCGTATTCTGCCCATGTAACTTGTCCGCTCACTGGAGCTGGAGTAGCTGTAAACAAGTAGTCAGATCTGGAATCAGTAGTGCTGACAAGACCTGTTCCCATAAGGACCTTACCGGCCTTGTTAATGTTCTTAAGAGTAATTGTTGTGCAGTTTGATCCTGTACCGTCTCCGAATGACACTGCTGAATCATCTGCTGTAGTCTTGAGAACAAATGTCACCTTGCTCATCATGTGCATCATCATGACTCTGATAATGTCATTTGTCGGACCTATACCGTAATGTATCTGATGAGCATCTGTTCCATCAAAACCAAGGGTCAGGCTATACTTGAACTTAGCGGATGGATCGACATCCTTGAATGGAGCTCCCCAAGTATAATCACTGAGTGATTCCCCGGCTGTTATCTCGAAGTAATCGCCATTTTCAGAATCAGTTTCCACTGCTGTAGAAGAAGGAGACACTGCTCTGAAGTGGTAATATGTAGTGTTACCTGGCCAGTACCATGAGCTTGTCCACTTTGATGTTCCTGGATCATAGCTGAAGTTTGATCCCTCGTTTGAATAACCTGTTCCCCAGATATATCCCTGGTATGTATCAACAACTGAATTGCTACCTGTATCTTCAGCACGATAAAGAGCCACATTTGAAGTTACAGCCGAGCCTCTGTCTTCAAGGACAAGAGAGATTCTGGCATTGGATGGAGTCTGTTCTTCAGCTACCACATCCTCCCAATCAACGACCTTGGCAACTATACCTCCGATCTTTGTCTTTGAGACGATGAATGTAAACTGATAATGAACTCCTGCCTTAAGCTTTCCGTCATCAAGAATGCTTGAATTCACTTCATCTGATACGACATTAACCGGATTACCCTTGATAGCATTATAAAGATCTGACATTGAGATATCATATCTGTTGTTGTCAATGTTGAATGAGAAAGCATCCGATACTGTTCCTGTCTTGATATCAGTTCCTGGAACAACGTATGCTCCGAGAGTGTAATATGGGTTTGTCTTCTGGGCTGAAGTATTCTGAAGATAAATGCTTGAGAAGTTCTGAGCACTTACTGCAGTAAACTCACCTTCCTTCACATCGAAAGTTCCACTTCCATTGAATCCGTTAAGAGCAAAGCTGTTGTCGGCACCTGTTGGATTTGAAGCGAACTGGAAATCGCTTCCGTTTCCCACGAATCCATCTCCGCACTTAATGAATACTGTAATGCGAGAAAGAGCATGATAGTAGTTCAGTTCACCCTTATCGAACTTATGATGCATATCTCCCTCTTCAGTATGGAACTTTAGTCTATTGTCATGAGACTCATCAATCTTTCTGACATTGTTACTGAAAACAAGATCATCCTTAGCGAAAGTAGCCTCTGTCTGAGCTGAACCATTTCCAACTGTCCAGTCAACAACTGGAGAATTAGTATCAGCTGAAAAACCGATAACCTTATTAGAAGTTCCTACTGTCTTACTACCGATTGTGGCACTTGCAATCTCCGCATTAGCTGCCGCTACTGAATATACTGAAACCCTTGTATCACGGGCATACGCATCGTCCCAGTACAGATAGTTGGCATCGAAAGATACTTCTGACGATGAACCAGACGCAGGAGTTGACACAGCTGCAGCTTTTCCGTAGTTATAACCATATAGGGCTGGAGAAGATTCCTTCTCAGCAACCATCATGAAGAACAAACGTGTATCGCCCGTAAATGCACGTAATGTCTTGTCGGCTCCATCTGTATTTGTGGACTTTGTCATAAGGTCGTCAGAAGCTAGTCCTACTCTCAGCTCAACTGGTGATTTCTCACCAGTGGGCTGGTCTATAGGCTCCACTGTACAACCGATGACTGACAAAGCCATGATTGAAGCCAATGTTATATGTTGGAGATATGATTTCATGAAAAAAGTATCTCTTTGTTGAAGTTTAAGTCTATAAAGGATGTTTAAGATTCGAGGTCGATATTTCCGATGCTACCTGATACTTCTACCCAATCAGCGACTGTTGCTGTGATTGCCTGGATACCAGCCTTTGTAATTGTGATTGTGTAAGTGTAGTTGTGACCTGGGAACCAGCGCTGGATCTTTGCGCCCTGAGCCTGATCTCTAGTGTCAGAGACTGTATCAGCTGTAATTTCGCTAAGCTTCTTAACTACATAATACTGGTTCTGGTCTGGAGTCTGAATGAAGATTCCGACATAGTCATTGTCATTTGTTGAGTTCGCAACTCTAGTCAAAGTCTGAGGAACAACAGCATAGGTATAAGCCTGAGTCATAGTCTGGTTTGTATTTCCCTCTGCCCAGAATGTTGTTGGATTTGTCATTGTATGCTCACCTGTGTATGTAGCATCTGGAGTTACAAGACCGCGACCCATCTCAACTTTTCCAGTTGCAGCAAGACGAGTAATCTTCACGACAGTTTCTGTATCACCATCCTTCAATGCAATCTTGCCACCATCGTCAGTAGTCTTAAGGATGACATTGATGTTACTCATCATATGAATTTCCTGGATTGCAATTGTGCTTTCAGTTGCACCGATTGCAGGACGAAGGAATGCCTCGTAACCCTTAGCTACGTCATACTTGAGATAACCTGCTGTACCTGAACCGGTCATAGGTGCACCCCAATGAGGATCTGTCGATGCTACAGCACCTCCTGCAATCTCGAAATAGTCATTTACTTCGTCGTCATCATTTCCAAGGACTGTAGTTCCACTGTTGACTGTTCGGAAATGATAATATGTCTTGTTGCTCTCGAAGAACCAAGGAGTTGACCATTTTCCTGAAGAAAGTGCAGAGTGAAGAAGTGTTGTCTTAGCAGCAGCTGTTGTAAGATACTCACCATACCAGTTCTTGCCTTCGTATGAGAAATCATAGTTGTTAGCATCGTATGATGTATTTTCATCACCAAGACGATAGAGATCGATATCCTTGTCACAAGCTGCTCCGCTTGCTGACATTGTGAACTCAAGGTGAGCGTTGTTGATTGATGTAGAACCTGTTACATTAACCCACTCAGCAAGAGTTGCTGTCAAGCTCTCGATACCAGTCTTCTTGACTGTGATTGAAAGAGTATAGTTCTTACCCTGCTGCATCTCAATGTAGTTTCCTGATGCATCACTACCGACTGTAACTAGCGGAGTTGTTCCTGTAGTGTTGGCAGATACATTAAGTGCTTTGAACACCTGGGCCTGAGTCACATAGTATGTATTGTTATCAATAACAAACTGCATTACGTTTGCTGTTCCGTCCTCATAGAACTTATAGCCAGGAAGCATTTGTGAAGTGTATGATCCATTAGCACCATAATGAGTTCCTGTTGGAGCCATCTTTGTGATGTTTGCTGGAGAAGTTGCACCCCAAGTACCAGCCTTGATGTCAAGTGTTCCTGTTGTAATCATCTGGTCAAGCTGGATATTTGCACCGCTATTAGTGAAATTGAAGTCAGCCGCAGTTGTCTTATTACCATCAAATCCTACACCTTCCTCAAGAGTTACTGTAAGACGAGAAAGAGAGTGATTGAAAACAAGATGACCCTTATCGAAGTGACCTGCATCACTTGTCTGTGCGCCTTCAGCCTGAGTAAAGACAAGTCTACCATCAGCATGAGTTGTAGCACCTGTGTTATCAGGATACTTGCCTGCCGCATAATCATAAGTATATCTGCCGTTTAATCCTCCATCCTGAATATTGTTACTGTAGACAAGGTCTTCAGATGCAAGAGGATTGCTTGACTGGTCAGTAGAAACAGACCAAACAATAGAGTTAGATGCCTCTGAACCCCAAGTTGAAGCGCCTGCTACTTTGCTGTCAGTAAGGTTAACGGCTGAAGGCTCATTTGGAATAGCAACAGCATATACCGAAATCTGGCCCTTTCTTCCAAAAGCATCATCCCAGTATTTTTTCTCTGAATCAGTTGCATAGCTAACCAATGAGAAACTTGTAGCGTCATTAGTACCATCTGCTGCTGCAGTAAGGATAGCCTTAGCATATTTCACATTAGATGAACCAAGTTCATCACTCTGGAAACGAGCGATAACTCTTGTAGCACCAGTAAATCCGGCCTTTGTCATCATAGATGAGCCGTCACCACTTACAGAGAACTCGATAGGAGTCTTCTGATCATCAGGAATAGGAATGATTTCGTCCTTATTGCAGGAACTTGCAAGTACTGCTATAGAAGCGAAAACGGGGATAATGTAATTTCTCATATGTTTATGTTTTTTATTATTTTTCCAAATCTGTGTCCAATACTCCATTCACATCCTCCCAAGGAGTAAGTGAAGAAGTGAATTGTATATTGAGTGGGAAGTAACGGCTGAGTACAAAATAGTATGAGTACAGAGTGTTATTCTTCCAATTGAATGTCGTAACTGGGGAATCATTCTCATCTTTTAGTGTAACGAGAAGATTCGAGTAGATAGTCTCGTCGTTTATTTCGTCATAAGCTATTTTTCCGGAGTAAGCATCAATGACTTTCGAGTCTATCATTTTTCCAGAGACCTTGAATGATATTTCAATCTGGACACCGTCCTGAGGTATCTGGATCAATCCTGAAGATGCCTTGCACATGTATGCTGTGCTGTAATCGCGACAATTTCGAAGATCGTTTGCTGTGCCATCGTCACCTGTAGTTGTCAGAAGAACTGGATGAGCACTTGTTTTAGTTCTGGTTTTGAAATCTCCTCCAAGCATATTTGATGTAGAGAGATTTGCGCTGTATCCCTTTGCTGAAGTTGTGAAGTTGTCTGAAACCACTTTCACTTCGACATCGTGGATTAGGATTGGAGAATCCCCTTCTCCGAAATCCTGAGTGTAGAATCCAAATCTGACCTTCGAACTCAGGTGATGGAATGGAAGTGAGACTGAACGGTTAAGTGTAGTTGAAGAAATGTTGATTTCTTTTGGATCTCCGTTTTTGTCTGTAGTTATAAGATCGAAATCATGTCCGTCCTTTTGCCGTAGAATTTGAGCAGGCATGTAAGGTTCACTAGCCTCAGAGAAAACGCCATCATTTGAATACTGATTCTTAAACTCAACTGACTCTGGTATCACTAGAGATGTCGAAGAAAGAGTAAATGAGCTTATCTCACTGTAAGGTGGACATGGAGAAATCGCATAAAAACGATATGGATAATTTGAGTAGTCCCAGAACCTTTCATACTGTGTCTGATAAAAGGTGTTGGAAGCATCACTGATGTATCCCCAGTGAGAACTACCCTGCCATGGATCGACTTTATACTGAACCTCGTATTTATCCATAACAACATGCTGTCCTGCAAGACCAAATGCTTTCCAGCTTGAAACAAGAAAACCCTGTGTCAAAGGTGATGATGCCTTTGTCGCAGTCTGAGAGTTCTCATTAGGAGCTGTGAATCGCATAGGATCCGTACTGTCAGTTGAAGTCTCTGTCTCGATTCGGACTACGTCTGAATATGATGTTTTGTTAGATACTGTAGTGGCATGCTGAATGTATGTTATGCTTTTTAGTTTCATTGTTTATTATTTAATTCTTCCCCGAAGAAGGAGTTCTTCTCCGGGGGAAGAACAAATTCACTTAGTTGATATTATAATCTGAGTTTGCTACTACCCAATCCTCAACACTGCAATTATCGAATACAATAGGATAAAGGGCATTATCTGTAGATGCTGTAGGGTCATTCGGATTGATTGTTCCTGGGTCGCCTGTTGGACCTGAAGTGTTCTTTGTAATTTTGAAGATGTATGTGTAGTGTGTATTTGCTACCCAATTAGCGTTAGCTGCAGGAACGAATACTGTAGCATTCTGAACTGTGATCTTCTCACCGGTTGTAGATGTAAGCATGTATGATACATGGAATGTGAAACCTGTTGTATTGTTCTTAGGGATAGCATAATAAGTTGTCACTGATGGAGTAGCCTCTGCCTGAGTTTCACCGATCTTATCAGCATCAGGAGAAGTGAACTTAAGAGCATCACTTGTCTTTGTTCCAGTCTTGGCTGTAACTGCTGGAGTAGCAGCAGAGAAGTTGATATCATAACCGCTCTTTGCAAAATACTCACCCTGAGCATATGTGAATGCTGGAGCTGTACCCTCCTGAACTGAAGGAGCTGCTGAAACGCCATACTCTGATGTAAGGTCAAGGATTTTTACATCATAGCCTGCGATATCCTCCCAGAACTTGATGTTAACCTTTGCATTGAGGCGCTTGAAGTTAAGCTGAACATCCTTGCCGTAGTTTGCGGTTTCAACTGTTGTTGTTGCATACATGTACTCGCTAGCTTCCTGTGTAGCATTGCCTTCAACAAAAGCAGCAACTACAGATCCGTCAGGAATTGTAAGAGTCTTTTCTGAGTTGTCGTATGTAGCTGTACCTGCACCATTGATATAAGGTGCATAAGCATAGAATGATGTTGATGCAGATGAATTATCCCAGTAACGAAGATACTGATTTGCCACATTTGACATATACTGAGTCTGAGTCTTTGTATAATAGCCATCTGTACCTGTATAATTGTACTCAGCGCTACCGAGCTTCTCATACTGCCACATAGACTGACCATTTGCTAAACCTGCAGCATCACCCATAGTTGTCTGGTCTGTATCTGACATGTAGTAACCTACGTTGTCACCCTTATAACCTACAAGATAATTTGCCATAACATTATGCTCTGCATCTGTGTTCTTGTAAGCGAAGACTCCAAAGTTGTAGTGATTTGTTTGGTTAAGAGCTGTTGGAGCTTTTGTCGCATTCTTACGTGCAACTGAGAAAGAAATCGCAGAATCATTTCCGCCATTGTTGTCAGTAATGATGTCTGTCATTGAGCAGCTAGAAAGACCTATAAGAGCTGCCGCCAAAATAAATTTTGTTTTCATAATTTATAAGTTATTGTTAATTAATTTTTTACATTTCAAAATTCCATATAACTTCATCGTAGTCCTCGACCGTCGGAACGAAGAGGCTTCCTACTCCGTCATCATTATCAGGTAGTTTGAGATCAGTGGCATTCAGTTCGATTGTGATAATTCCACCATGAGCCTGTCTCTGGCACTGCTCTGTCACATCTGCTGACATTGTCAAAACTTTACCGTTACTGAATGTCAAATCAAAGTAGACTATGTTTGAGAGAGTACTTCTCGATCCTTCGTACTGGGATCCCTTGTTCTCTACCCAAGGTTCCATATCACAAAGACCATATGTTGTAAGTTTTCCACCGATAACATCTGCTGTTCTTCCCTTGACCTGAAGATTCTTCTTCATACGGCTTTCGTAGTAGACAAAACCAGAATTATTTCCTGTATGTCCTGTATTGACACTTGTCGATGATGCAAATCCTGAAACTGCATTGTTACCATTAACACCTATGATTCTACCGTCATTGTCATATATGACTATCTGAACCAGATAGATATATACCAGAGGGTTAAGAACTGCATCAATCTTTTTTACCCAAACTTCATTTTTCTCGTCAAAGTAGTCGTAGTCAGAGAAATTCCTGGAGATGTATATATCTCTCTTATATGCTGAGTAGAAGATTTCCGGCTGGTTGAAAATTCCTGCAACCGCTTTTGTGCTTCCTCCAAAGAGTGTTGCCAACTGAGTCATTCCCTTGGTACCCGTTGTTGTTGCACGAACTTCATCCATATCCGACTCATCAATCAGTACGACCTGAGCACCGTCATCTGAATCAATATTGCTCCAAAGAAGCATGTCGTAATAACCGAAGTTAAAAAAGCGATGAAAGTGCGGTTCGTAAATAGTGAATCCATCTACTTCTGTATGAGGTCTATTTGGTTGAGTTCCCAAATAATATCTTCTAACCTCGTAGTTTGTTGGCATCGGATATCCGATTTCACCCCAGCGACGCTTGTCTGTATCATCCCAGCCGTAGTACCAGTCTGTTTCCAGATCCGCATCAACATCCCAAACAACATTGATATCTGTAAGAACCACAGGATAATCAATCAGTACCTCGTCTCCTGGAAGATGGAGTGGCGGTTCAATACATGAGCCAATACTGAATGAGACCACCAGCGCCAAAATAGCTGTCTTAATAAACCTTATCATTTGGCACCTCCTTTTCTAGCAGGTGTACGTTTTCTATAAAGGATATCATATGTGAGATTAATTCCTACATTAGTTGGTCCGAACCAAGTAAGCAGATGGTTTCTCTTGATGAAGTTCTTTGAGGATCCCAAATAATTATAATAGTATAGACCATCCTCTGTACTTCCTGTAACAGGATTACCAAAAACGTATGGATCATATACTGATCCCAGATATCCTCCTGAGATATTAAATTCAAGGCGAAGGTTTCCTTTTCTGTTAAGAGGAATCACATATCCTAAATCAAGACCGGCTCCCCAGCCTTCACCTTCCCATCCTGTGTCAGGGCCGAGTCCGATACCGTATACAACTCCCTCACCATACAGTCCGAGGTAAAGACCTGTAAATGAACCATCACCCTTGAAGTAGCGTCTAAGTTCAAGCTGAGCATCTCTAACCTGGAAGAACTTGTGATCATCCCAGTGACGGTGATTGCTCCAAGTAAATGATGCATTAGCTGTATAGTGACCGCTTAATGGATAATATTCAAGTTGAGCATCCACTGATGGAGCAAAGCCAAAACGAGGCATATAGAAAAGGTCTCTAACCAGATTTGTTCTAAAAGCAAGAAGATGGCGTCTCTCAAAGCTTGGCAGTCCGTTAACAACCGGTGTAACTTCTGGAACCTTAATCTTTACCGGCTCCGACTGCTGAACAGCATATACTCCTGCTGGAAGATCAATCTTCTCAAGACCCATACTGAGACCTGCCTGTCTGAAAACAAAAACGACTCTTGCTGAACGAAGAGCTGGGAAGTATTCTTTAAGGAGCCTATTCCAAAGTACACCATTGTCTTCTTTTCCAAGTAGTTCCTTGCACTGCTTTTCATCCCATGAGCAAGACTCGAAAAGAGCACGTACTCTTTCGGTATCCTTGTCAGAAGCATCTTCCATCAAATCAACCAATCTCGCATAATCCTCAGTTACTGAACTAGTGAATGTTTCAACAGAATCAGAAGGTTTAGTGCTAGCAGTTGCTTTCTTAATATAATTGAGAAGCGCTTCAGTTCTACCTTTACCGAGCCTCTGGTTGTTGAGATATGGTCCTTCAGGAGAAGCTGCACCTCGAATGAACATCTGCTGGATAACATAGTTGTCATCCCTAAGAAGAGGTGCGATGGTATTTTCAAATATCTTGAAGAACTCTGATTCAGGAAGAAGATCAGTTTTATTCACCTTAAACTGAATTCCAGTAGCTAATTCATTGAAAAGGTCATCGGTCATATCAAGATTCTCCAAAGGAGTTGTACCATTTACAATAATAATAAATGGGTATGTCTTGCTAGCGTAGAATCCTTCAGGAAGAGTATACCCCTTGACTGAATTACTCATTGAAAGCAAACGCATCAACTCATCAGACGCATCCAATGATAGAGCGTCAAAGTCATCATTATGTATAAGAAGGACTGAGTTTGAAGAAGCAATTACATTATTAGATGATTCTTCAGCAGAAAGAGCTACTGAAAGACACGGAAAAATTGAAATCATGACCATCATGATTTTCAAAATTAAGCTTCGTGTTATTTCCATCATCTTTAACATCAAATCTTCATATTTACGGCGAATCTCACCGATGCATTAGCTTTCCTTTAAACTTCAAGAGTTAATTATGGGTCAAAAATATGTATTTATTTCGTTTTCGACAAATAATTTATGTGATTTTGTAAATTTTTTACATTAAAACCAATAAAAGTATACCAAATAATTCTTAAATCACACAAAATAAGAGCCAATAAAGGCCATACAAGACACTATTGCCATTCATTAACATTTCTGAAAATTTTTCTAATACAAAAACAGAAGCTACGGGACCGAAATGGATAAATTAAAGAAATAGTCTATATATGTCAAAAACCTAAACATCTCAGACTATCATAGCAACAGCAAAATTGCCGGCACGAAACAGAAGAATAGTAAAGCCGTAACCGCACATATTTATAGCTCTAAACTCAGATAAGTAAATTTGGTTAACTGAAAGAAAGATTCTAAGAATGGAATTGAGTATCTTTGCTATATGGATAAAAAGATGAACCTATACGACGACCTAGTATGGCACCACCAGATGCCGGCACAGCTACGCTTTTCAGATGTTGACAGATTTGGACACATGAACAACGCAGTGTATTTCTCAATTTTTGACACCTTCAAGATGCAATACTTCAGAGAAGCGATCGGAAATGAGTTCTTCCACAAGTATGCTATAGTAATGGCCAATCTTCAGGCAGATTACCTTTCCCCTATCTACTTCCCTGACGAAATAGCGATTCAGACTGCAATAATTCATCTGGGAAACAAAAGTTTCACGATGATCCAGAGGGCGATCAACACCAGAACCAAGGACATCAAGTGTGTCTGCAAGAGTATTATGGTCACATATGACATCAATGAGAACCATT
This sequence comes from Bacteroidales bacterium, assembly GCA_024402125.1. Classification (GTDB taxonomy): domain Bacteria; phylum Bacteroidota; class Bacteroidia; order Bacteroidales; family UBA932; genus Cryptobacteroides. The sequence continues at coordinate 7,300 of JAKSJT010000014.1, read as the reverse complement.
CCGTTGCAATGCCTCAGGAGTACAAGCAGAGAATCATGGAATTCGAGAGCAATCCAGGCCTCTGCGACAAATAGAGATTGCCTATTCCATAGCAAAAACAAATTTGCTGAATCGTTCTTCATGCAGTAACTTTGTCACATCAAAATAATTAGTATCATTAGTAGCATGTATTCAAAGCGTTTAATTATTACCATCTCCGCAATTGTTATGAGCATCCTTGGATATGCTCAGGAAAAGACAACTCTCGAACTTGTCAAGGAGAATTACACAAAGCGTGAGGTCATGATACCTATGCGTGACGGTGTCAAGCTTCACACTTCCATCTATGAGCCAAAGGACAACTCGGAGAAGCATCCTATCCTTATGGAAAGAACTTCATACGGTACAGGTCAAGGCCCGGACTACTTCCCTACTTCAAAGCTTGCTGAGACATCAAATTACGGCAAGGCAAAGTACATAGTAGTATACCAGGATGTACGAGGCCGCTACTACAGTGAAGGAGAATTCGTTCAGGTAAGACCGCTCAACAAGAACATCAAGGACAGAACTTCGAAAAAAGCACTCAAGGACAAGGTGAACATCGATGAGGCTACTGATACATATGATACTATTGAGTGGCTCATTAACAATACAAACAACAACGGCAGTGTCGGTGTATGGGGCGTGTCTCTTGACGGATTCTACGCAACCATGGCAGCCAGCAGCGCACACCCTGCACTTAAAGCAGTATCACCACAGGCTCCTGTTACAGACTGGTTCAGAGGTGACGACCGTCACCACAACGGAGCATTCACATTCCTGCAGACTGTAAACTATCTTCCTGCCCAGGAGGGTGAGAGACAGGGAACTGGAGTTACTCCCCTTATCGTAAAGAATGATGTATATCAGGACTATCTCCGCCTGGGTACGTTTGCTGATGCAGACAAGCTCATCGGTACAACCGTATCAATGTGGAACGACATTAAGAAGCACCCTGATTTCGATGAATTCTGGAAAGAACGTGATGCCCGCACATCTTGCTATAACCTTAAGCCAGCAATGCTTGTTGTAGGTGGAACATATGACTCGGAAGACTGCTATGGTGCTTGGGGTACATATGAGGCAATCAAGACTCAGTCTCCTCAGACAGACCTATACCTTGCATTCGGTCCATGGTATCACGGTGGATGGAGCCGTAGAGGATACAACAGCCTTGGCAACGTATATTTCGGAGAAGGAAGCAGCGACTACTATCAGGACTATATCGAGTATCCATTCTTCAGACATTACCTCGAAGGAAAGGGTGATGCTCCAGAGAAGGTAAGCATCTATTACTCCGGTTCACAGAAATGGGAGTTCTACGACAACTGGCCAGTGAAGGGAGTTGAGTTCACTCCATTCTATCTACATGGTGACGGAAGCTTCAGTGCTTCAGCCCCTTCAGAAAAGAAGAGCTCTACAAGCTACTACAGCGACCTCAGCCATCCTGTTCCTTTCACAGGAGAGCAGGTCAAGACCCGTACAACATCATACATGACAGATGACCAGAGATTTGCGGCAGCGCGTCCTGATGTAATCACATTCTGCAGCGATGTCCTGACAGACTCTGTTCAGGTAGCAGGTCCTATTGATGTTGAGCTTTTCGCATCAATGACGGGAACTGACGCTGACTTCGTAGTTAAGGTAATCGATGTTTATCCCGAGAACTTCAGCTACCCTAGAGAAGTTGCCCAGAAGATGGGAAACAACCGTTACAACATGAGCGGATACCAGCTAATGGTCCGTGGTGAAGTGTTCAGAGGCCGTTACCGTGAGGGATTCGATAACCCGAAGGCATTCGTGGCAGAAGAAGTGACTCCTGTTAACTTCAGACTATATGATGTGGCACACACATTTGCCCCTGGTCACAAGATAATGGTTCAGATCCATAGCACATGGTTCCCTCTTATTGACCGCAATCCTCAGCAGTTCATCAATACATACACTGCAACAAAGGAGGACCTAAAGAATGAAACTATCAGCGTATACCACCAGCAGGGTGCCGCTTCCAGAATCATTCTTCCGATTGTGAAATAATACTTTCCGGAGGCAATCTCCACAAAATAGAAATGGACGAAATCTCATTCAGATCTCGTCCATTTCTGTTTTATGCGTTATCCCTGTCGAAAACAGGCATGTTGTCAGGAAGATCAATCGCCAGTTCGATAAGACCGGCAACCGCTCCACTCTCATCATACCACGGAGCCTGATGAAGAAGCTTGTGCTTGCCGTGACGGACAATCTGATAAGTGTTCGTTGTTCCTGTCTCGATCATATGACGAATCATAGCTCCAGCCTTAGGGCCGTGACAATTGTAAAGGTTCTTTCCCATCACATCTCCATCTCTTTTAATGGCACGCTGATTCTGATAAACGACAAGACCTTCCTTGTCACACACTGTAGCAGCCATGTCCACTGTCTCCAGGTAGTCAAATACTTGTTTCATCTTTATTTGGTGTTTAGTTATTCGATCACAACGGGTTTTCCTGCTTCTTTCCACGCATTGAATCCCCCATCCAGTTCAATTACTGTATATCCCTTCCCCGCTAGCATCTCTGCAGCAATCTTACTGCGTCTTCCGCTTCTGCAGTTAACGGCGATAGTCTTCTCTTTTGGAAGAATCTCACATGCCTTCAAAAGGAAATCATCCTCCTGCACATCAATGCACACTGTTCCCGGTATGAATCCATCATCCTTTCGTTCCTGTTCAGAACGGACATCGAGTCTGACCACGGATGAATCCTGAAGAGCAAGTTCGTACTCTTCCACTGACAAAGATCTGTAAGCCACGGTGTCTTTCATCGACAGTTCATCCTGATAGGCTTCATCACTGATTATGTCGGCTATGCGGTAGCTTCTATGTAAAGACACAGCAAGTGCAGGGACCACTGCCAGAAGAACAACCGCAGCTATTGCGTAGAAAACTTTCTTCATTATTATTCTAGTTTGTGCAAAGATAGATTAAAACTAGGCTGATACCAATAACTTGCAACCAGGAATGCTCTAGTTAAGTAGATATACTTTATCCTGTCCGTTATATGTGCAGGTCACTGTTGCTCTACCTTCAACTATCTTTGAGACCTTTACAGACACCTTAGGGTCACTTGCCTTGACTGAAATGACTGAGTTATCATTCATCGGGATATATGCCTGATATCTTGTAACATTCTCATAACCGTTAAGGTTTGTGAATCTAACTGGAGTCGTCGGCATGATGACATCATTTCCGTCAACTGTGATCTTCACTGTAGGAGGGATAGGACGGGTTGCGTTTTCTCCTCTCTTAGTGAATGATATGCCGTGAAGATCGAACAATCCTCCTCTTCTTGCCTGAGATGAGCCGAACTGTCTAGCTGTGACAGTACTTTCAGGACCATCTGCAACAAGATAGATAGCGTGTTTTCCCTTAAGTCCCTCTACCTTGGATGCTACATCTGCCGATAGCTTGATCTGCTTTCCATTTGATCCGGCAGGGACTTCGAGAACTGCGATTTCCTTTCCGTTCCATGTTGAGTTGGCATATGGGCCATCCATCATCACATGGATCTTGAAGGCCTCACTGGTTGTAGCAGTGATGAAGGCATTGAATGATGTGCCATTTCCAGGAGTTGTGCCCTCGAAAGCCTTGATTCCCTTGGAATCTGCAGCGAGTCCCTCGAATCCAAAGTACTTGAATCCAACAACACCCTTGTTTGCAACACCAGCAACATCCATATGATTATCCCAGTTATCCCATGTGTCCTGCATAAGGCCAGGATCAGAAAGATAACATGCATAACCAGCTGTATAGTACTTGTACGGATCCATTCCGAAGATATGGAAACCCTCCGATGTCACCTCAGCACCTGTGTAATGATCTCCATTGGATGCCTTTGCGTCCCACTCGTTGTTCTCAGAGAAAGGATCATATCCCGAGATGCGTACCTTTCCACCCTTTTCAACGCTCTTTTTGTCCCACTCAATCTTCACAGGGGCAACGACTGCCTGTCTTGCGTATCCGAACCCTCTAGGTGGACGGTGATAGAACACATACCACTGACCGTTGATGCATTCGATAGAGCCGTGAGTGTTATGTGCAGATCCTGTTGCTGTCAGCTTTGTTCCATCTTCATTAGGGACAACAGCTCTGGAGTCAACCAGCACGCCACCCGAACGCCATGGTCCCATAGGGCTGTCACTGTATGCATATCTGAGAGCCGAGTTGGTACTCTCAAGGCCATATTCAGGACCAGAATAACCGGAGAACACCATCACATACTTGTTTCCGACCTGACGGATAGATGATGCCTCGAAGAAGTTGAACTCACCAGGATTCTGTCCCTCGTAGAGAGCAGGATATGTAGTTCCTTCAGGATCACGGATAACTCCGTATCTGGCACTTGCAGGAAGGAAGTAGTCACGCACCTTTGTTCCTGGTCTCATTGAGTACATAGTATTCTGGTCAAGTTCAGCCGCTTCCGAGTGCTGGAATCCATAGAACACATATGCCCTATAGCCAATCTTATAGTCAGGGTCCTTCTTGTTGTCAATATACTCGACAAAGACTGACGGGTCGAAACCGATGAAACTATCCTTGGTTGTTCCAAGACCATCCTCAGAGACATTGAGAAGTTCATACGGACCATCAGGTCTGTCACTCTTCGCCACCTGGGCGATTCTGCCGTTAGCATGATTGTGCGGATACAGGTAGTATGTCTTCTTGCCAGTTGTCTTGTCCTTGACCTCAACAAGATCCGGAGCATACATGATATCCCACTGTCCAGCTACAAAGTAACGGAAGATAGGGCCTTCATCTCTCCATGCTGAGAGATCCTCAACAGGAGCTGACCACATTCTGATGTCAGGACCGCAGTACTGCGTGTATGCAAGGTCATGCGAACCGATAATATATGCACGGTACTTTCCAGGATTGTCCGGGTCCTCGAACACGCGAGGTTCTCCATCTGGAAGATGCTCCCAAAGAGGAAGATAAGGGTTTTGTGCAGAAAGGGACATAACTGCGGCAAAAGCCGATGCCACCACTGCCAGAATTCTTTTAGTCATAGGGGTAGTTTTATGTTAGTCTATTGGTTATTTAACTTCGAATGCAATGCTCTGAAGGTCCTTGTCAAGCGATGAACTTCCATAAAGGATCTCATACTTACCTGGGCGGACAGAAAGTTCATCAACTGATGCATCATAGTACTCGAATGCACTTGAATCAAGGACAATCTTCGCCGTAGCGCTCTGTCCAGCCTTAAGGCTCACTCTTGTAAATCCCTTGAGTGACTTAATCGGTGCATCAGGGTTGTCAAGACTCTTGACATAGACCTGAACGATCTCCTCGCCGGCCATGCTGCCTGTATTCTTAACAGGAACAGATACGGTAACCTTACCGTTAGACTTCATCGAAGAGGCTGAGAGTTTTCCCTTGCCGTACTCGTATGTAGTATATGAAAGACCATATCCGAAAGCGTACATAGGATCCCCATGGAAGTATCTGTATGTTCTTCCCTCCATGCTGTAGTCAAGGAAATCAGGAAGATCGTCATTTGATCTGTAGAATGTCACAGGGAGTTTTCCGGATGGGTTGTAGTCACCGAAGATCACCTCTGCGAGGGCCTTGGCACCACCCTGACCAGGATACCATGCCTGGATAAGGGCATCGTAATTTCCTTCGATGTTACCGAAAGCGATAGCAGAACCCGAGCAGTTGACAAGCACAACAGGCTTTCCTGTCTGATGCATTGCCCTGACAAGTCTCTGCTGAACTCCAGGAAGTTCGATGTCAGCCTTGTCTCCACCTTCTCCTTCGAGCTGAGCTGAGATACCACCGATAACAATGATAGCGTCAACATCCTTTACAGCTTCCTTCACATCAGCAAAGTCAGCATACTTCCTATGACAGAGATCCATTCTTAGCATAGCGAAAGGACCGCTACCTCTTCTATACTCGACCTCAATGTCATAACTCTTTCCTTCCTCCACTGCAAATGTCTTGTAGGAAACATTTCTGCCTCTTCCAAAGCCTCTTGATGAGGAAGCCGACTTTGACTCCTCTACAAGCTTCCCATTGACCTTTAGCTTATACCCATTATCTGATGAGATATTATAGCTCATCTCTCCTGTGTAGTCAGAAGTGAACTGTCCTGACATCCTCACAGAGATCTTGTCTGTTGGAACGCCTTCCGCGAAGCCATATGCCCCGAAGGTCGAGAAGTTGATGTTCGTATAGTCTGCGGTTACTGTTGGTTCTCCCTTAAGGTCATTGTTAGAGTAGAACTTCACGTTCATTCCCTTACCGCCACCAATCTTATCAAGATAGTTGATTACATTGTAGTCATCAGTCAGACCGCATGACTTCATATAGATAACCTCAGCACCAGGCACTGCTGCCTTGATTCCAGAAAGAAGAGAATGCTTGTGATTGTCTGTAGGAGTTCCTCCGTAGTTTCCGTTAAGAAGATCCACATCATCTGCATTAGGGCCAACTACCGCAATCTTCTTTATGTCCTTTGACAGCGGAAGGACTCCGCTGTTTGCAAGAAGTACCATAGACTCTCTTGCTGCCTTTTCTGAAAGTGCATTGTTGGACTCACTGGAAATAGCACTCTCAGGGATATTTGCCCAAGGAAGCATATCAGCAGGGTCAAACATACCCAGCTCGAATCTTCCCTTCAGAGTTCTTCTTAGATGCACATCAAGGTCTGTCTCTGAAATAAGGCCCTTTTCAAGACCTTCAGTCAAGGACATCATAACCTTACCGCACTCTAGGTCAGTCCCGCTAAGAAGAGCGTCAACTGATGCCGAGAGAGGATCAGGATGGGTCTCGTGCTGACCTCTTGTGAAGAAGTTATTGATTGCATCACAGTCAGTAAGGATAATTCCCTGATAGTCCCACTTGTTACGAAGGATATCCTGAAGAAGTCTTTCACTTGTACAGCATGGTTCTCCCTCATATCTGTTATAAGCACACATCACCTCCTGTACATTAGCTTCCTTGACAAGACTCTTGAATGCAGGAAGGTAGGTCTCCCACAGATCCCTCATTGATACAGATGCATCGTATGTATGGCGAAGCGGCTCCGGTCCAGAATGCACAGCATAGTGCTTGGCACATGCATGAGTCTTGAAGTACTTGTCATCATCTCCCTGCATACCGAGGACGTTCTGGACACCCAAAACTGACATAAGGTAAGGATCCTCTCCGTAGGTCTCCTGCCCTCTTCCCCACCTAGGGTCCCTGAAGATGTTCACGTTAGGGCACCAGAATGTTAGTTCCGGATTACCAGGATAGTAGGTA